>NZ_JBFBBN010000032.1:53786-54000 GCF_040682715.1 Amycolatopsis sp. NPDC051128
CACGTGACTGAGGCCGGAACTCACGTGACTGGGGGCGGAACTCGCGTGACTGGAGCCCGAACTCACGTGACTGAGGCCGGAACTCACGTGACTGGGGGCGGAACTCGCGTGACTGGAGCCCGAACTCACGTGACTGAGGCCGGAACTCACGTGACTGGAGCCCGAACTCACGTGACTGAGGCCGGAACTCACGTGACTGGAGCCCGAACTACGT
>NZ_JBFBBN010000032.1:54094-111359 GCF_040682715.1 Amycolatopsis sp. NPDC051128
CTCACGTGACTGAGGCCGGAACTCACGTGACTGAGGCCGGAACTCACGTGACTGAGGCCGGAACTCACGTGACTGAGGCCGGAACTCACGTGACTGAGGCCGGAACTCACGTGACTGGGGGCGGAACTCGCGTGACTGGGTGGGCATCTTGCGTGATTGGGTGGGCATCGGGGGTGTGGGGTCAGGCATGGCGGACTCCCAGCACCGGCTGGCCACCCGCGCCGTCGCGGAAGTCGGCTGACCACGGCCAGCGGCCCCGCTCGTCCGCGTGGACCAGTTGCAGCGCGCGGATTTCCGGGCCGTACAACGCGACCGCGAAGATCAGGTGCGCCGACGGCTCCGCGAGCGGGACGACCTCGATCAGCGGGCCGCCCCGCAGCGGGATGCGTTCTCCCGGCTCCGGTGGCGCGGCGTGCAGGGAGTGTTCGGCCATGCCGTTGAGCAGGTCCGAGGCCGCCCACAGGGGCAGGCCGGTCGCGACCAGCTCGGGCAGGCCGAACCCGCTGAGCCCGATCGTGTAGGCCCACGGCGGGTACAGACCGGACTCCTCCACTCCCTGCACGATCCAGCCCCGGTCGGCCACCTCTTCCCGCAGCAGCGTCAGGTAGTCGGCCTGCGGGCGGCCCGGGTTGTCGCACTGCCAGCACATCGGTTTCTCCTCCCCCTCGGTGGACTCGCGACCACCGTGCCGGAGGGCACCGACAAAAACTCAGCCCAGCGCTTCGGCCACCGCCGTGCCGAGCCGTTCTGTGGTATCCGTGCCGCCGAGGTCCGGGGTGCGCACCCTGCCCTCGTCGAGCACCCGGTCCACCGCGGCCCGGATCGCTTGCGCGGCAACGGTTTCGCCCAGGTGTTCGACCAGCATCGCGGCCGCCAGGATCTGCGCGACGGGGTTGGCGATGCCTTGCCCGGCAATGTCCGGAGCGCTCCCGTGGACCGCTTCGAACATCGACGGGAATTCACCCGATGGGTTGATGTTGCCGGACGGCGCCATGCCGAGCCCGCCGGTGATCGCGGCCGCGAGGTCGCTCAGGATGTCGCCGAAGAGGTTCGACGCCACCACGACGTCGAGCCGGTCCGGCGCCTGCACCATCCGCGCGGCCAGCGCGTCCACGTGCATCTGTTCACTGTGGACATCGGGGTACTCCGCACCGACCTCGGCGAAGATCTCGTCCCAGAACGGCATCGAGTGGATGAGCCCGTTCGACTTCGTCGCCGAGCAGACGCGCGAAGACCGCGTCCGCGCCAGTTCGAAGGCGTACCGGATGATCCGCGAAACGCCGACACGCGTGAACACCGACTCCTGCAGCACGAACTCGTCCGGCCGCCCGGCGTTGTGGCGGCCGCCGATCGCGGAGTACTCCCCCTCGGAGTTCTCCCGGACGATGACCAGCTCCAGCTCCTCGGCCTTCCGCCCGGCCAGCACGGACGTCGTGCCCGGCAGCAGCCGCACCGGGCGCAGGTTGACGTACTGCGAGAACGCGCGCCGCAGCGGGATCAGCAGGCCCCACAGGGAAACGTGGTCCGGGACGCCGGGGAAGCCGACCGCGCCGAGCAGGATCCCGTCGAACGCCGAGAGCCGCGCGACGCCGTCCTCCGGCATCATCGAGCCGAGCTGGGCGTACCGCTCGCAGCTCCAGTCGAACTCCGTCCACTCCAGCGAGAAGCCGAATTTCGAAGACGCCCGGTCGAGGACCTTGCGGGCCTCGACCGTGACGTCGACGCCGATCCCGTCGCCGGGGATGCTCGCCAGGCGGTAGGCCGTCACAGTGCCACCGCGATGTACTTGGTCTCGAGGAACTCGTCGATGCCGACCGAGCCGCCCTCGCGGCCGAGGCCGGACTGCTTGATCCCGCCGAACGGCGCCGCCGGGTTCGACACGATGCCCTGGTTGAGGCCGATCATGCCGGCTTCGAGGGCCTCGGAGACGCGCAGCGCCCGCTTGAGGTCGCTGGTGAAGACGTAGGAAACCAGGCCGAACTCGGTGTCGTTGGCCTTGGCGATCGCCTCTTCCTCGGTGTCGAACGTCGTGATCGGGGCGACCGGCCCGAAGATCTCCTCGTGCGTCAGCCGCGCCTCCTGCGGGACGTCGGTGAGCACGGTGGCCTGGTAGAAGTGGCCCGGCCCGTCGACGCCGGAGCCGCCGGTGAGCACCCGCGCGCCACGGTCGGTGGCGTCCTTGACCAGCTCCGTGACCTTGTTCACGGCGTTGTCGTCGATCAGCGGGCCGACCACGACGTCCTTCTCGGTGCCGCGACCCATCGGCAGCGCCTCCATGCGCTCGGTCAGCCGCCGGGAGAACTCCTCGACGACGCCACGCTGCACGTAGAAGCGGTTGGCCGCGGTGCACGCTTCGCCGATGTTGCGCATCTTCGCCTGCATCGCGCCGTCGATCGCCGCGTCCATGTCGGCGTCGTCGAAGACCAGGAACGGCGCGTTCCCGCCCAGCTCCATCGAGGTGCGGAGGACCTTGTCGGCGCACTGCTCCAGCAGCTTCCGGCCGACGCCGGTGGAGCCGGTGAAGGAGAGCTTGCGGGCCCGGCCGTCGCGGATCAGCGGCTCCATCACGCCGCCGGAGTCGGTGGTGGTGACGACGTTGAGCACGCCGGCGGGCAGCCCCGCCTCCGCGAGGATGCCGGCCAGCGCGAGCATCGACAGCGGCGTCTGCGCGGCGGGCTTGATCACCGACGTGCAGCCGGCGGCGATCGCCGGGCCGATCTTGCGGGTGCCCATGGCCATCGGGAAGTTCCACGGCGTGATCAGCAGCGTCGGTCCCACCGGCTGCTTCGTGATGAGGAACCGGCCGGAGCCGTTCGGGGCGGTCGCGTAGCCGCCGTCGATACGGACGGCCTCCTCGGCGAACCAGCGGAAGAACTCGGCGGCGTAGGCGATCTCGCCCTTCGACTCCGCGAGCGGCTTGCCCATTTCCAGCGTCATGAGCAGCGCCAGCTCGTCCTGGCGCGCCATCAGCAGCTCGTACGCCCTACGCAGGATCTCGCCGCGTTCGCGGGGCGCCATCTTCGCGAAGTCCGCCTGGGCGGCGACGGCGGCGTCCAGCGCGGCGAGCCCGTCCGCCGGGGAGGCGTCGGCGACCTGGCACAGCTCCTTGCCGGTGGCCGGGTCCACCACCGGGAACGTCTTCCCGGCCCCGGCGGCGACCCACTTGCCGCCGATGAACAGTTCCTTGCCGACCGCGTCGACGACGCCGGTTTCGGTGCTCGCGCTCATCCCGACTACTCCTCACGTGTTGTCCCCAGGGCCATGCTATGGATATTGTCAACAATCGACAACCCGCTCAGACCGATCGAGGAGCACGCTGTGGCCCAGCTCTCTCCGCTGCTCAAGCAGGCAACGCCCGTCGTGGTCGACCACGGCGAAGGGGTTTACCTCTACGACGTCGAGGGCAAACGCCACCTCGACTTCACCGCCGGGATCGGCGTCACGAGCACCGGGCACTGCCACCCGCACGTCGTGCGGGCCGCGCAGGAGCAGATCGGCAAGCTCGTCCACGGGCAGTACACGACCGTCATGCACAAGCCGCTCCTCGAGCTGACCGAGCGGCTGGGCGAAGTCCTGCCGAGCGGGCTCGACTCGCTCTTCTACGCGAACTCGGGCAGCGAAGCCGTCGAAGCGGCGTTGCGGCTCTCGCGGCAGGCGACAAAACGCCCGAACGTCATCGTCTTCCAGGGCGGCTTCCACGGCCGGACCGTCGCGGCCGCGACCATGACGACGTCCGGGACGCGGTTCAGCGCCGGCATCGGCCCGCTGATGGCCGGCGTGCACGTCGCGCCGTTCCCCTACGCCTACCACTACGGCTGGGACGAGCAGACCGCGACGAAGTTCGCGCTGCGCGAACTGGACTACCTGTTCCAGACCGTCTGCGCCCCGAACGAGACGGCCGCGTTCTTCGTCGAGCCCGTGCTGGGCGAAGGCGGGTACGTCCCGGCGAACACCGAGTTCCTGGCCGGGCTGCGCGAGCGCGCCGACCGGCACGGCATCCTCCTCGTCGTCGACGAGATCCAGACCGGCTTCGGCCGCACCGGCCGGTTCTGGGGTCACGACCACTTCGACGTCTCGCCGGACATCGTGCTCATCGCGAAGGGCCTGGCGAGCGGCTTCCCGCTGTCCGGTATCGCCGCTTCCGAGGCATTGATGGCGAAGGCGTTCCCGGGTTCGCAGGGCGGCACGTACGGCGGCAACGCCGTCTCGTGCGCGGCGGCGATCGCGACGCTCGAGGTCATCCAGCGGGAGAACCTGGTGGAGAACGCCGCCGAGCGCGGGCGGCAGCTGCTCGAAGGCGCGCGGGTGATCGCGGACAAGACGCCGTCGATCGGCGAGGTGCGCGGGCTCGGGCTGCTGGTCGGCTCGGAGTTCACCACCGCCGACGGCGAGCCGGACATGGCCACGGCGCAGGCCGCGCAGCAGGCGGCCACGAAGAGCGGTTTGCTGCTGCTCACCTGCGGGCCGTACATGAACGTGGTCCGCATGGTGCCGCCGCTGGTCGTCACCGCCGAGCAGGTCGACGACGCGCTGCGTATCTGGGGAGACGTCGTCGCGTCGGTCACGGGGAGCTGAGCATGGCCCGGTACATCACGATCACCCTCGACAAGCGCGGCGTCTCCTGCCGCGCCCGGCTGCTGGACGACGAAGCGCCGCGGACGTGCCGCGCGGTCTGGGACGCGTTGCCGCAGAGCGGATCCGCCTACCACGCCAAGTACGCGCGCAACGAGGTCTACACACTCGTGCCGCCGTTCGCGGAGCCCAAGCCGGGGCGGGAGAACCCGACGGTCACGCCGATTCCCGGCGACGTCGTGTACTTCGGGTTCGAAGCCTGGGAGATCGGCAACCCGGCGTACGGCTACGACGAAGACAGCGAGGCGCACAGCGACCAGGGCGCGACCGACCTCGCGATCTTCTACGGGCGCAACAACCTGCTGATCAACGGCGACGCCGGCTGGGTGCCCGGCAACGTGTTCGCCACGATCGAGGAAGGTCTCGCCGAGATGGCGGCGGCCGCGCAGGACCTGTGGCTGCGGGGTGTCGAGGGCGAGACGCTCTCGTTCGCGCGAGCCTGAGCCCTTTCGGTCAACGGACGCCGGGTGCGGCTGCCGCACCCGGCGTCCCGTTTCAGGCGGCTTCGCCGAGCTGGGCGAAATCGTCGTCGGAAAGCTGTGTTCCGGCGGCGGCGCAGTTCTCCTCGAGGTGCGCGATGGACGACGTTCCGGGGATGGGGATCATCACCGGCGAACGGCGCAGCAGCCAGGCGAGGGACACCTGAGCGGGTGTCGCCCCGATGCCGGCCGCGACCTTCGCGAGCACCCCACCCGCCGTCGCGTGGTCACCCCGCGCGATGGGCAGCCACGGGACGAACGCGATCCCCTCGCGCTCGCAGTACTCGAGCACGTCTTCGGACGCCCGGTCGGTCAGGTTGTAGCGGTTCTGCACGCTCGCGATCGGCGCGATGGCCCGCGCTTCGGCCAGCTGCGCGACGCTGACCTCGGACAACCCGATCCGGGCGACCTTGCCCTCGTCCCGGAGCCGGGCGAGCGCGCCGACCTGGTCGGCGAGCGGGACCTGCGGGTCGAGCCGGTGCAGCTGCAGCAGGTCGAGCCGGTCGACGCGCAGCCGTCGCAACGAGAGTTCCGCCTGCTGCCGAAGGTATTCGGGCCGGCCGAGCGGCACCCACTCCCCCCGGCTCGGGCGGGCGTGCCCGCACTTCGTCGCGATGAGCAGCCCCGGGTACGGGTGGAGCGCGTCGGCGAGCAGTTCCTCGTTGAGTCCCAGGTCGTAGGCGTCGGCGGTGTCGAAGAAGGTCACGCCGAGCTCGACGGCGCGGCGCGCGACCGTCTTGGCGCCGTCCTTCACGTGGTCCCACCCGGTGAGCCGCATGGCGCCGAATCCGAGGCGGCGCACGGAAAGGCCGCCTTCGAAGGTGTACGTCGATGTCATGCCGGAAGCTTCGCCGCCGGTGGCGTCACCCACCAGAGATTTAGCCTGAGCTAAATCTTCGCAGCGCCGGTGCCTCTGCCGATGTAGCGGCTGATCTCGATGTCGAACTCGGCCATCGCCTTTGCGGACCTGGTGCCCTTCGCGCCGATCTCCTGCTCAGCGCCATCGTTGCGGCGGAGGAGCCAGGGGTATTTGGCGTTCGGGGTCGGTATGAGGAGCCAGACCGAGTCGTTCTGACTCAGGCGGAATGAGCCGTCGCCGAGGGGATTCCAGCGCTTCTTCGGTATGCGGTGCTCGAGTTTGGCGCATGTGCAGGTCATGCCGAGAACGGCATGGAGATGGGTTCGCGGATCGCGAGCTTTAGGCTGGGTCCTACATAAATTCGTCGCGGGTCGAGAGCAGAAAGGCCCGCGCACGGTCACCGGTCAGCGCATACTGGTAGTACAGCTCGAAAAGCTCGATGTGATACTTGATATCTTTGTAGTCACGCATGACCATTCGTCCCGAGAAGAGTTCGATGATCACCATTCGCTCATCGAGTACGAGAAAATTGTTCAACGGCGCATCAGGAACATAGGAACTCAGCGGGACGACTGCGATCTCGATGTTCGGACGCTCCGAAAGCTCGGCCATATGGGCGCACTGTCGAGCCATGACCGACCGCTCGGCACAGCGCCACCGCACTGCCTGTTCGGTAAGAATGAAAGTGAAGTGGCGGTTCGGATCATCGAGTACCCGCTGACGTTCGAGTCGCGCATCAACCATCTTCTCAACATCACGAGCGGGTTCGCTCGGAAGAGCAGGGGTCACCACCGCACGGACGTAGTCAGGAATCTGTATCAGCCCGTTGGGCATGCTCAGCAAGAACGATCGCACTGCCGCGCTCGCCTCGGTCAATGCCTTCAGTTCGAACTGGGCGCGCCACAGACCTTTCTCTGCCAGAGCCCGGATGGAGACATGTTCGACATTGGCCCGCCGCGCCAGGGCGATGATCTTCTCGGCAGTTTCGCGCGGGACTTCCAAGGCCACCAGGATCCGCTCGACATCCGCCACGCTCGCCAGAAGCTTGCCGCGCTCGATCCGGCTGATCTTGGACTGTGACATCGCGCAGCGAACGGCCAGCCTCTCGCCTGAGAGGCCGGCCGCCTTGCGGAGCCGTCGGAGGACAGCTCCGACGTCATTGCCCGTCGGATGGGTGCTGAAGTCGGTATTCGCTCCAGGGGATTGCTTCGGAGAGTGCCAGGTCACGCCACTTACGATACTGGTCGAGGTGCGCCGAGTCGGCCAGTTCATGACCGCGAACAGTGCCGTCTTCGTTGAAGTTCAGCAGCGCGACCGTCTCGTCGTCGAAGATCCAAAAATCCTGCTCAGGCAGGTCGACCGTACGATCGGTGACATCGAGGATCCGATAGTCCTCCCCTGCCACGACATTCCCAGGCACACCCCAGCTGAGCAGGTACCGGCTGTAGTCGGTCAGCGGACGCCGGACAAACTTGGCACGCTGCATGGTTTTACCTGCGGCGACGTAGCGGCCAATCCTGGCGTGCCACGCGGCATTGAAGGACTCCGGCTTCGGATCACCGGCCAGGAATTTGCGAAGCGACTCGTCGAACTGCGGGACAGTGTAGACCTGTCGGGTCTCCAAGCGAAAAGCCGAACTCTGGTAGTCCTCGAAGAGAGCGGAGAACTCTTCATCGGTCAATGGCCGCATTCAGCAACCTTCGGACAGTTCCGGCAGCGCCTGGCGCAGCACGCCGAAAGGCAACTCCACAGCCTGCTCGCCCTCACCCAGGTCGAGCCCATCGGCGCTGCTCACAACCGGCCCCTGGAACACGAAGGTACCCCTGTCCGACACATAGGCAGCCGGACACTTGAGGTCCTCGCAGTCGGCGGTGATCTTTCTCAGCTTCATGCTCACAGCGTGACCGCTCTGGCCACGGAGAGCAAGCAGTCAGTCACGGTCCCGCACAATGTCGACCTTGCCACCGCCAGAACGTGAAAAACTTTCATAGCGACGTACCGGCGGTACGTACTACGCTGCGGTAACCACAGCAGCGGCGCGGAGGAGAACTGTCGATGGGCGACGTGACGGCACGATTGGCCGAGATCGTCGGGGACAAGAACCTGCTCACGGGCGAAGCGATCTCCGAGGACTACGCGCACGACGAAGCTCTGACGGCGGAGCCGCAGAAACCCGCTTACGTCGCGAAGCCGGCGACTGCCGAGGAAGTCGCGGAGCTGCTGAAAGCCGCGACAGAACACCACCTGCCCGTGACCGCGCGCGGGTCCGGGAGCGGGCTCTCCGGGGCCGCCCGGCCGCAGGCAGACGGCCTGCTCATCTCCTTCGAGCGCATGAACAGAGTCCTGGAAGTCGACACCGGGAACCACGTCGCCGTCGTCCAGCCCGGTGTCACGCTCGCCGAGCTCGATGTCAAGACCGCCGAAGCCGGGCTCGGGTACACCGTCTACCCCGGTGAACTGAGCGCCAGCGTCGGGGGGAACGTCGGCACCAACGCCGGCGGGATGCGGGCCGTGAAGTACGGCGTCACCCGCCACAACGTGCTCGGCCTGGAGGCCGTGCTGCCGACCGGCGAAATCATCCGGACCGGCGGCAAGACGTCCAAGGTCTCCACCGGCTACGACCTCACCCAGCTGATCATCGGCTCCGAGGGCACCCTCGCGCTGGCCACCGAAGTCACCGTCAAGCTGCACCCGCGGCTGGCCCACGGCGCCACGGTCCTCGCCCCCTTCGGCGACTTCGGCCAGGTGATGGCCGCCGTGCCGGAAATCCTCTCCAGCGGGCTCGGGCCGCACATCCTCGAGTACATCGACAACCTGACGATGGCCGCGATCGTCTACAACGAGAAGCTCGAGCTCGGCGTCCCGGACAAGATCCGCGAGACCAGCGAGGCCTACCTCGTGGTGGCGCTGGAAAACCGCGAGAGCGGACGCCTCGAAGAAGACGTCGAGACCGTCGGCGTCCTGCTCGGCGAACTCGGCGCGACCGACGTCTACGTCCTCGAAGGCAACGCCGCCCGCAAGCTCATCGAAGCCCGCGAGAAGGCCTTCTGGACGGCGAAGGCGGCCGGCGCCGACGACGTGATCGACGTCGTCGTGCCGCGCACCGCGATGCCGCGGTTCATCTCGAAGGCGCGGGAGCTCGCGATGGCCGCGGGCGGTGGCGCGCTCGGCTGCGGGCACGCCGGCGACGGCAACGTCCACCTCGCGATCTTCTGCAAGGACGCCGTCAAGCGGAAGCAGCTGCTCACCGAGATCTTCGCCAACGCCATGGAACTCGGCGGCGCGATCTCCGGCGAGCACGGCCTCGGCCGCACCAAGGCGGGCTACCACCAGGAACTCGAAGACCCGGCGAAGATCGAGCTGATGCGCCGGATCAAGCAGAGCTTCGACCCCGCCGGGATCCTCAACCCCGGCGTTCTCTTCCCTGAAGGAATCGAATGAGCGAGTTGAACGGCGCCCAGTCCCTGATCCGCACGCTGGTCGACGCCGGTGTCGAGGTGTGCTTCGCCAACCCCGGCACGTCGGAGATGCACTTCGTCGCCGCGCTCGACACCGTGCCCGAGATGCGCGGTGTGCTCGCGTTGTTCGAGGGTGTCGTCACCGGCGCGGCCGACGGCTACGCGCGGATCGCCGGCAAGCCCGCCGCGACGCTGCTGCACCTCGGCCCCGGCCTCGGCAACGGTCTGGCGAACCTGCACAACGCGCGTCGCGCGCACACGCCGATCGTCAACGTCGTCGGCGACCACGCGACCTACCACAAGCAGTACGACGCGCCACTGGAGTCGGACATCGAGGCCCTCGCGGGCTCGCTGGAAGGCTGGGTGCGCCGCTCCGAGCACACCAAGGACGTCGGGGCGGACGCCGCCGCCGCGGTCGCCGCCGCGCAGGACGCGCCCGGCCGCGTCGCCACGCTGATCCTGCCCGCCGACGCCTCGTGGGGCGAGGGCGGCGAGACGTGCGCGCCGATCCCGCCGCGGGTGCCGCAGGCCGTGGCCGCGACGACCATCGAGGACGTCGCCGCGGTGTTCGGCACCGGGGAACCGGTGGCGCTGCTCATCGGCGGGGGCGCCTGCCGCGAAGAAGGCCTGCGCGCGGCCGGCCGGATCGCCGCCGCGACCGGCGCGAAGGTGTTCGTGGAGACCTTCCCGGCCCGGCTGGAGCGCGGCGCCGGGCTGCCGAACATCGAGCGGCTCGGCTACCTCGCCGAGCAGGTCGCCTACCAGCTCGACGGCGTCAAGCACCTCATCGTCGCGGGCACGAAGGCGCCGGTGTCGTTCTTCGCCTACCCGGGCAAGCCGAGCGACCTGGTGCCCGAAGGCGCCCGGGTGCACGTGCTCGCGTCCGTCGGCCAGGACGTCACGCGCGCGCTGGACGAGGTCGCCGGCCTGGTCGCCGCGGACGCCGAACCCGTGCTGCAGCAGGCGTCCCGGCCCGCGCTGCCCAGCGGGCCGCTGACCCCGCAGAACTGGGTCGACGTCATCGGGGCGCTGCTGCCGGAGAACGCGATCATCGCCGACGAGGCCAACACGTCCGGCCTGCTGCTGCCGACGGCGACGGCCGGCGCGCCGCGCCACGACGTGCTGACGCTGACCGGCGGCGCGATCGGCTACGGCATCCCGGTGGCGACCGGGGCGGCCATCGCCGCGCCGGACCGGCCGGTGCTGAACCTGCAGTCCGACGGCAGCGCGCTGTACACGATCTCGGCGCTGTGGACGCAGGCGCGGGAGAACCTGAACGTCACGACGGTGCTGCTCAACAACCGCGCGTACGCGATCCTGCGGCTGGAGCTGCAGCGCGTCGGGGCGGCCGCGGGCGGCCCGAAGGCGAACGACCTGCTCGACCTGTCGCGGCCGGACATGGACTTCGTGAAGATCGCGGAGGGCATGGGCGTCCCCGCGACCCGCGCGACCACCGCCGAAGAGCTCGCCGAGCAGCTGCAGCGGGCCTTCGCCGAGCCCGGTCCGCACCTCATCGACGCCGTGGTGCCGCCGCTGCTCTGAACCGGGCTATTCTCGCCGACAAACCGGACCCGGGGAGCGGCGATGAGCGAAGACGAACACGCGAGGCGGGGCATCGACCTCGAAAGACCGAACGCCGCGCGCGTGTACGACTACATGATCGGCGGCAAGCTCAACTACGCCGTCGACCGGATGTTCGCCGACCAGATCCTGGGTGTGCTGCCGAACGCGCGGCACATGGCGCTGGTCAACCGGGCGTGGCTGCGGCGCGCGGTGCGGTTCGGCGCGGAACAGGGCATCCGGCAGTTCCTCGACATCGGGTCGGGGATGCCGACGGTCGGCCACGTGCACGAGGTCGTCCAGGCGATCGACCCGACGTCGACGGTGGTGTACGTCGACAACGAGCCGATCGCCGTCGCGCACAGCGAGATCGTCTTGGAGGGCAACGACAATGCGGCGATGGTGCAAGCCAACGCCGAATATGCCGACGACGTGCTGGACCACCCGACCACCGAGGCACTGCTCGACTTCAGCGAGCCGGTGATGGTGATCATGGCCGCGTTCGTGCACTTCATCCCGGACTCCCGCGACCCGGCCGGCCTGATCGGCCGCTACCGCGATGTGCTCGCGCCGGGCAGCTACCTCGCGCTGTCGTCAGGGACGTGGGACGGCCAGGGCGAGGAGACGCAGCGGTCGGTCTCGCTGTACGAAAAGAGCGGCACGCCGCTGACGCTGCGCTCTCCCGACGAGCTGCGCGCGCTGGTGAAGGGCTTCGAGATCCTGCCGCCGGGTGTCGTGTTCACGCCGGAGTGGCGCCCGGACGAGCCTCTCGAGGACCCGCCGGAGCGATCGGGCGGGCTGGCGTTGGTGGCCCGGAAGGACTGACGGGCGACACCTGATCGGGGCAAGCGACGGCCGCTGCCCGAAAAGCGCCGCTATCCTCGCGTCACACCTGACCCCCGGGGGAGCGGCAGTGAGCGAGGACGGGCACGCGAAACGCGGGATCGACTTCGACAAGCCGAACGCGGCGCGCGTCTACGACTACCTGATCGGCGGCAAGCTCAACTACGCGATCGACCGGATGTTCGCCGAGAAGATCCTCGAAGTGCGGCCGGAGGCCAGGGAGCTGGCCCTGCTGAACCGGCGGTGGCTGCGCCGGGCCGTCCGGTTCGGGGCCGAGCAGGGGATCCGGCAGTTCCTGGACATCGGCTCGGGCATGCCGACCGTGGGGCACGTGCACGAGGTCGTCCAGGCGATCGACCCCGAGTCGCGGGTGGTCTACGTCGACAACGAGCCGGTCGCCGTCGCGCACAGCGAGATCGTGCTGCAGGACAACGAAAACGCCGCGATGGTGCAGGCCGACGCCGAGTACCCGGACGACGTCCTCGAGCACGAGACCACGCTCGAGCTGCTGGACTTCGGCCGGCCCGTGATGCTGATCATGGCCGCATTCGTGCACTTCATCCCGGACGAGCGCGACCCCGCCGGGCTGGTCGCCGCCTATCGCGACGCGCTCGTGCCGGGCAGCTACCTGGCGCTGTCGTCGGGCACGTTCGAAGGGCAGGGCGAGGAGGTGCGCCGCGCGGCCGAGCTCTACCAGAAGAGCGGCACCGACGTGTTCGCGCGGTCCCGCGAAGAGCTGCGCGCCCTGGTGGCGGGCTTCGAGCTCGTCGACCCGGGCATCGTGTTCACCCCGGAATGGCGGCCGGACGACCCAGACGAGGTCGGCGCGCACCCCGAACAGGCCAGCCAGCTGGCGTTGGTGGGGCGGAAAGCCTGAGGCGCTGTGTGTCCGGCTATTCTCGCCGTCACATCTGAACACGGGGAGAGCGGCGGATGAGCGAAGACGAGTACGCGAGGCGGGGCATCGACCTCGACAAGCCCAACGCCGCGCGGGTCTACGACTACATCCTCGGCGGCGAGCTCAACTACGCCGTCGACCGCATGTTCGCCGAACAGGTGCTCACCGCGCAGCCCAACGCGCGGGAGCGCGCGCGGCTCAACCGGCAGTGGCTGCGCCGCGCCATCCGGTTCGGGATGGACCAGGGCATCCGGCAGTTCCTCGACATCGGCTCGGGCATGCCGACCGTGGGGCACGTGCACGAGGTGGCCCACGCCATCGACCCGACCGCGCGGGTGGTCTACGTCGACAACGAGCCGGTCGCCGTGGCGCACAGCGAGATCGTGCTGGAGGACAACGAGAACGCGGTGATGGTGTACGCCGACGCCGAGTTCCCGGACGACGTCCTCGACCACGACGCCACCGAAATGATGCTCGACCTGGACCAGCCGGTGATGGTCGTGATGGCGCTGTTCGTGCACTTCATCCCGGACGAGCGCGAGCCGGCCCGGCTGGTCGCCGCCTACCGCGACGCGCTCGCGCCCGGCAGCTACCTGGCGATGTCGTCGGCGACGTACGAGCAGCAGAGCGAGGGCACCGCGCGGGCGGTCGCGATGTACCAGAAGAGCGCCAACCCCGTCACGCCGCGCTCGGCCGACGAGCTGCGGGCGCTGGTCGACGGCTTCGAGATCGTCGATCCCGGCATCGTCTTCATCCCGGAGTGGCGCCCGGACTCGCCGGAGGACGTGCCGGCCAACCCGGCGGAGAGCGGTGGGCTCGCCCTGGTGGCGCGCAAAAACTAGGCGGTCACCAGTTCCGGCGTCGTCCGCGTCTTCGGGACGAGCGCCGCCAGCAGCACGCCCGCCAGCGCGGCGAAAGCGGCCACCGCGAAGGTCGCGCGGAAGCCGGACAGCGACGGCACCGGCCGCCCGCCGACGCTGATCGTCAGCTGGGCCAGCATCGCCGCCATCACCGCGCTGGAGATCGCCGTGCCGACCGAGCGCATCAGGGAGTTCAGGCCGTTCGCGGACGCGGTTTCGGTGACCGGCACCGAGCCCATGATGAGCGCGGGCATCGCCGCGTAGGCGATGCCGACGCCGGCACCGATGATGACCGACGCGGTGATGAGCTCGAGCGCGTTGTCCATCAGCACGATCGCGAACGCGTAGCCGGTGGCGATCACCAGCGCGCCGCTCATCAGCGTCGGGCGGGGGCCGAACCGGGTGATGAGCCGCGCCGAAACCGGCGAGAGCAGCATCATGACCAGCCCGTTCGGGGCCAGGGTCAGCCCGGACTCGACCATCGTCTGGCCCACCCCGTAGCCCGTCGACGCCGGAGCCTGCAGCAGCTGCGGGAACGACAACGCCATGGCGTACAAGGCGAAGCCGACCATGATCGACGCCAGGTTCGTGAACAGCACCGGGCGGCGGGCCGACACCCGGAGGTCGACGAGCGGGTCGCGGCGGCGCAGCTGGTAGGCACCCCAGCCGAGCAGGATGACGACCGCCGCCGCGGCCAGCCCGAGCGTCGGCGCGCTGGTCCAGCCCCACGTGGCGCCCTTGACGACCGGCAGCAGCAGGCAGAGCAGCCCCGCGGCCAGGCCGAGCGCGCCGAAGTAGTCGAACGGCGCGGGCGTGCGCACCGGCGACTCCGGCACCACGGTGAGGATCAGCAGCGCGCAGGCGAGCCCGAGCCCGGCGGCGGTCCAGAACAGCACGTGCCAGTCGGTGTTTTCGGCGACGACGGCGGCGAGCGGCAGCCCGATCGCGCCGCCCACCCCGAGCGTCGCGCTCATCAGCGAGATCGCGCCGCCGACGCGTTCGGGCGGGAGCTCGTCGCGCATGATGCTGATGCCGAGCGGGATCACGCCCATCGCACAGCCCTGCAGGCCGCGGCCGAGGATCTGGAACGCGAGCGCGCTCGTCGTCGCGGACACGACCGAACCGGCGACGAGCAGCGCGAGGCTGACGAGGATCATCCGCCGCTTGCCGTAGAGGTCGCCGAGCCGCCCGCTGACCGGCGTGATCACCGACGCGGCGAGCAGGGTCACGGTGACCACCCAGGACGCGTCCGCCGCCGAGGCGTTGAGCAGCCGCGGGAACACCGGGATCAGCGGCACGACCAGCGTCTGCATGAACGCCGCGACCAGCCCGCACGAGGCGAGGACCACGACGATCGCCCGGCCGGACCGTCCGGAAGACACAGCAAACCCCCAGCGGGTAGTTAGTACGCATCATGCAACTTCATGCACTGTACCCACGGGGTGACGGGTTTCCGGACGACTGGCGGTTTCGTCACAGCCAGGTGCGGACGCCTCCGTGGCCGGAGCAGGTGCCCGACCGGTGCTGGCTGTAGCTGTAGCTCCCGTCCTTGCAGAGGGCCGTCGCGCCGGACGGGTTGTCACTGGGCCGGTGGATGCAGTTGCCGTCGGAGTTCCGGTAGTAGTCCGCGCCGCACTCGGCCGGTTTCGGCGCCGCCTGGGTGGTGGTCCGCGGCACCTTGGGCTTCGGCGCGGTCGTCTTCACCGCCGCCGGAGCCGTGGTGACCACCGGCGCTTCGGACGTCACCGGTGCCGGAACGGACGCCTCGGTCGGCGCCGGCGTGGAATAAGCAGGCGTCGAATACGTCGAAGAAGTGGCCGGGAGAACGCCGAGGTTTCCCGATTGCTTCGGCGGCAGCGAACCGGCCCCACATCCGGTGACCAGGACGCCTGCGAGCAGTACCGCACCGAACTTCATCCGCACAATGACTCCTTAGCATGACAAATTAATGCCGCGGATGTCGTCGGGAAACCGTCGGTCGTTACGCCGGTGATGATTTCGGGAAACAATCGGTTGCGGTCCGGCAACGGGCGTAACGGTTTCGCTGTCGGCGGATCGGGCAGCGAAACCCACCGCGTCTCCCTACCCTCGCGACCATGGAGCTCGTCGAGATCACCCCGCGCCTGCACCTCGTCCGGTACGCGTTCGGCCAGGCCTACCTCTGGCAGGACGACGACGGCCTGACGATGGTCGACGCCGGGATCGCCGGGTCGGCGGCCGACACCGCCGCCGCGATCCGGGCCGCCGGGCGGGCACCCGGGGAGCTGCGCCGGGTCGTTCTCACCCACTCCCACGCCGACCACGCCGGCGCCGCCGCCGAGCTGCGGGCCTGGGGTGGGGTCGAGGTCCTCGCGCACCGGGCCGACGCTCCGGTGATCCGCGGCGACCGGCCCGCCGCGGAGCCCGTGCTGCTCGACTGGGAACGGCCGCTGTTCGAGCAGAACAGCCCCCAGGCCGGCGGGCTCACCGGCCCGCCGTGCGCCGTCGACCACGAACTGCGGGACGGCGACGAGATCGCCTTCGGCGGCGGTGCGCGGGTGCTCGAAGTGCCCGGGCACACCGACGGCAGCATCGCCGTCCACCTCCCCCACCACGGCGTGCTGTTCACCGGCGACTCGATCGCCCAGCTGGACGGCAAGGCCATCCCCGGCGTCTTCAACACCGACCGGGAGAAGCTCCTCGAGTCCTTCAGCCGGCTCGCCGCGCTCGACGTCGAGATCGCCTGCTTCGGCCACACCGACCCCTTCACCCGCGACGCCGGGAAGAAGCTGCGCGAAGCGGCCTAAGCTCGGCGCATGCGGCGCTACGTACCCGAACTCGCAGTCACCGTCGCGGTGCTCGCCGGCTCGCTGTTCGCCGTGCTGGGCGACCGGCCCGAGCCCGCGCGCCACGCCGCCATCGGCTGGGTGCTCACCGTCCTCTGCTGCGGCGCCCTCTTCTTCCGGCGCCGGTACCCGCTGAGCGTCGCCGCGTTCACGCTCGTCTGCTGCGCGCTCTACTACCCGCTGACCGACCCCGACGGCCTCGTCCTGCTCGCCTTCGCCTACGCGCTCTACAACGCCGCCGCGGCCGGGCGGATCCGCGGGGCCGCCCTGCTCGTCGTCGCGGCGATGGCCGGTGTCACGGCGGGCGAGATCAGCTCGCGGACCGGGCGGCACGTCGACAACTTCGCGTTCTTCCTGATGACCGGCTGGTTCGTGGCCCTGGTCGCCGGCGGTGCCGTCGCGCACTACCGCGCCGAGGCCGAGCGCACCAAGGAGGCCGAGGCCCGGGCGCGCGCCACCGACGAACGCCTGCGCATCGCCCGCGAGCTGCACGACGTCCTCGGCCACCACCTCGCGCTGATCAACGTCCAGGCCGGCGCCGCGCTGCACCGCCGTGACCCGGGCCAGGCCGAGGAAGCACTCGGGGCGATCAAGGACGCCAGCAAGACCGCACTCCAGGAGTTGCGCGCAACGCTCGGCATGCTGCGCCAAGCCGACCAACCGAGCCTGGCACGGGTCGCGGACCTGGCCGAGTCGGTCGGCGCGTCCGGGCTGACCGTGCGCACCGAGATCGACGGCGTCGTCAGGGAACTGCCGCCGGACGTCGAGCACGCGGCGTTCCGCGTGGTGCAGGAAGCGCTGACGAACGTCGCGAAGCACGCCGCCGCGAAAACCGTCGTCGTCCGGCTCGGCTACGGCGCCGACGAGCTGACCGTGGCTGTCGACGACGACGGCCGGGGCGGCGACGCCCCGCCGGGCAACGGGATCCGCGGCATGGCCGAACGCACGCGGGCCCTCGGCGGCGAGCTGACCGCGTCGCCGCTCGAGAACGGCGGCTTCCGGGTGCGCGCCCGGCTGCCGGTGCGATGATGGGCCGATGATCCGGGTACTGCTCGTCGACGACCAGCGGCTGGTCCGCGCCGGCTTCCGGTCCATTTTGGACGGCGAGGAGGACATCGCCGTCGTGGCCGAGGCCGCCGACGGGCGCGAGGCGCTGCAGGCCGCGCACGACCACCACCCCGACGTCGTGCTGATGGACATCCGGATGCCGGTGCTCGACGGCCTCGCCGCCACCCGGCACCTCCTGGCGGACCCGGGAGTGCGCGCCAAGGTCGTCATCCTCACGACGTTCGACCTCGACGAGGACGTCTACGGCGCGCTGCGCGCGGGCGCGAGCGGGTTCCTGGTCAAGGACACCGAGCCCGAAGAGCTGATCCACGCCGTGCGCGTGGTCGCCCGGGGTGACGCGCTGCTGGCGCCGTCGATCACCCGGCGGCTGATCGCGGAGTTCGCCGCGCGGGTCACCCGGCCGGCGCCGCCCCCGGCGCTCGACCGGCTCACCGACCGCGAACGCGAAGTGCTGTCCCTGGTCGCGGCCGGGTTGTCGAACGACGAGATCGCCCGGGAGCTCACGCTCAGCCCGGCGACGGCGAAGACGCACGTCAGCCGCATCATGACCAAGACCGGCACGCACGACCGGGCCCAGCTCGTCGTGCTCGCCTACGAGTCCGGCGCGGTGACGCCCCGCTGGCTCACCCCCTGAGCCCTACTCCCGCGGGTGTACGGGAAGGGCCTTAGGGGACACCGCCGGGAGCACGTCAAGTGTCCTCCGCTGCGCGACGCGGAGTAGGGCCGTCTTCGCGAATCCTTGTCCACCATGGACACCATCACCCGCCCCGCCGGGGGACGACTGGCACGCTTGGCCGGCTGGGCGCAGCACCACCGGTGGCTCGCCGTCGCGCTCTGGGCGCTGCTCCTCATCGGCGTCACGTTCACCTCCCGGCTCGCCGGCGACGCGTTCCACGACGACAACTCGTTGCCCGGCACCGAATCCCAGCAGGTCCTCGACCTGCTGGAGAACACCGCGCAGTCCGGCGCGAGCGCGCAGATCGTGCTCAAGGCCGGCACCGGGCTGGCCGCGAACCGCGCTCCGATCGAAACCATGCTGACCGAAGTGCGGTCCCTCCCGCACGTGCGGTCGGTGACCGAGCCGTTCGAGACGCTCTCGCGCGACGGCCGGATCGGCTACGCCACCGTCACCTTCGACGCCGTTTCGACCGATCTCCCGTACGACGACATCGTGATGTTCGCCGACACCGCGAAGCGAGCCGGGCCCGTTCAGGTGGCGCTCGCCGGCGACCCGATCGAGCGGATCTCCGAAAGCGGCGGGCCCGCGGAAGGCGTCGGGCTGCTCGCCGCGCTGGTCATCCTCGTGTTCCTGTTCCGCTCGCTGCTCGCGGCCGGCCTGCCGGTGATCACCGCGGTGTTCGCGGTCGGCAGCACGCTGGGCGTGATCACGGTCGTCTCCCACTACGTCGACATCGCGAGCTACACCTCGCCGCTGATGATGCTGGTCGGGTTCGGCGTCGGCGTCGACTACGCGCTGCTGATCTTTTCCCGCTACCGCACCGAGATCCTCGCCGGCCTCGACCGGGACGCGGCCGCCCGGCGGGCGCTCGACACCGCGGGCCGCTCCGTGCTGTTCGCCGGGACGACCGTGATCATCGCGCTGCTCGGCCTGCTCGCGCTCGGGCTCGGCGGGCTGCGCGGGGTCGCCGTGGCCGTCGCGCTCACCGTCCTGATGACGATGCTCGCGTCGGTGACGCTCCTGCCCGCCCTGCTGTCGCTGTTCGGCAAGCGGCTCGAACGCGGAATCCGCAGGCACGCCGCGAAACGCGACCACGGCAGGGCGTGGCGCCGGCTCGCCGACGGCGTCCAGCGGCGTCCGCTCGCCCCGCTCGCCATCGGCCTGATCGTCCTCATCGGACTGTCCATTCCGGCCGCCGGGATGCGGCTCGGGTTCGCCGACGCGAGCACCGACCCGGCCGGGTCGACCACGCGGCAGGCGTACGACCTCCTGGCCGAGGGCTTCGGGCCGGGCTTCAGCGGCCCGCTCGCCGTGGTGAGCGTGGACGGTGACGCCGTCGCGCTGCACCAGCGGCTCGCCTCGACGCCGGGGATCGCGCGTGCGCTGGCGCCGATGGGCCGGACCGTGCTCGCGTTCCCGACGACGTCACCTCAGGACGAAGCGACCGCCGAGCTGGTGACGCGGCTGCGGACCGAGGTGCTGCCGACGCTGCCGGGCCACTACCTCGTCGGCGGTTCGGTCGCGGCCGCGACGGACTTCGCCGGCGCCGTCGCCGACCGGCTGCCGCTGTTCGTGCTGGTCGTCGTCGGGCTGTCGGCGTTGCTGCTGATGGTGGTGTTCCGGTCGATCCTCATCCCGCTGAAGGCGGCACTGCTGAACCTGCTGAGCATCGGCGCCTCGCTCGGCGTCATGACGCTGGTCTTCGGCGACGGCTGGTTCGGCGCGCAGCCCGGCCCGATCGAGGCGTTCGTGCCGGTGATGATCTTCGCCATCGTGTTCGGGCTGTCGATGGACTACGAGGTGTTCCTGGTGTCGCGGATGCACGAGGAGTGGCGACGCACCGGCGACGCGCGACTGGCGGTGCGCGAAGGACTCGCCTCGACGGGCGCCGTGATCACCGCGGCCGGCGCGATCATGGTGCTGGTGTTCGGCGCGTTCCTGCTCGACCCGTCGCGGATGCTGGCGCAGTTCGGCCTCGGCCTGGCGGTCGCCGTCCTGCTGGACGCGCTGGTGATCCGCTGCCTGATCGTGCCCGCGATCATGCGGTTGCTGGGCGCCCGGGCGTGGTGGCTGCCTCGTTGGCTGGATCGCCGTCTGCCGCACGTGGCGCTGGAGCCCACCTCGTAAAGCCGTGAATGGCACATTGAGGGACTTGAAGTCCCTCAATGTGCCATTCACGGCTTGGGGGCTATTCGTAGATTTCGCCCTTGGCGGCCTTATCCACCAGGGACTGCGGCGGCTCGAAGTGGTCGCCGTACCGGGCGGCCAGCTCGCGGGCCCGGTCGACGAAGCCCTGCAGGCCACCCTCGTACTGGTTGATGTACTGGATGACGCCACCGGTCCACGCCGGGAAGCCGATGCCGAAGATGGAGCCGATGTTGGCGTCGGCGACCGACGTCAGCACGCCTTCGTCGAAGCACTTGACCGTCTCGAGCGCCTCGGCGAAGAGCATCCGCTCCTTGAGGTCCTCGAACGGCACCTCGGCCGTGCCGGACTTGAACGCGTCGCGCAGGCCCGGCCACAACCCGGTGCGCTTGCCGTCCTCGCCGTACTCGTAGAAGCCGGCGCCGGTCGAGCGGCCCTTGCGGTCGAACTCCTCGACCATCCGGTCGATCACGGCCTCGGACGCGTGCGACTTCCACGTGCCACCCGCGGCCTCGACGGCCTCGCGGCTTTCCTTGCGGATCTTGCGCGGCAGGGTCAGCGTCAGCTCGTCCATCAGCTGCAGCGGCGGCGCCGGGTAGCCCGCCTGCGCGCCGGCCTGCTCGATCGAGGCCGGCTCGACGCCCTCGCCCAGCGTGGCGACGGCCTCGTTGATGAACGTGCCGATCACCCGCGAAGTGAAGAAGCCGCGGCTGTCGTTGACGACGATCGGGGTCTTCTTGATCTGCAGCGTGTAGTCGAAGACCTTGGCCAGCGTGGCCGGCGACGTCTTCTCGCCGCAGATGATCTCGACCAGCGGCATCTTGTCCACCGGCGAGAAGAAGTGGATCCCGATGAAGTCCTCGGTCCGCTGAACACCCTCGGCGAGCGTGGTGATCGGCAGGGTCGAGGTGTTGGAGCCCAGCACCGCGTCGGCGTTGACGATGTTCTCGATCTCGCCGAACACCTTGTGCTTCAGCTCGACGCTCTCGAACACGGCCTCGATGACGAAGTCGACGCCCGCGAAGTCGGCCGGGTCACCGGTCGGCTTGATCTTCGCCAGCAGCGCGTCCGACTTCTCCTGCGTGGTCTTGCCGCGCGAGAGGGCCTTCTCCTCGATCTTGACCGCGTAGCCCTTGCCCTTCTCGGCCGCCTCGAGCGAGACGTCCTTGAGCACGACGTCGATGCCGGCCTTCGCCGAGACGTACGCGATCGCGGCGCCCATCATCCCGGCGCCGAGCACGCCGACCTTCTTGGCCGTGTACTTCTCGAAGCCGTCGGGCCGCGAGCCACCGGAGTTGATGGTCTGCAGGTCGAAGAAGAACGCCTTCGTCATGTTCTTCGAGACCTGGCCGGTGGCGAGGTGGATGAAGTAACGCGTCTCGATCTGGATCGCGGTGTCGAAATCGACCTGCGCGCCCTCGATCGCGGCGGCCAGGATCGCCCGCGGCGCCGGCATGTTCGCGCCCTTGATCTGCTTGCGCAGGTTCGCCGGGAACGCCGGGAGGTTGGCCGCGAAGCTCGGGTTCGACGGCGTGCCGCCGGGGATCTTGTAGCCCTTGACGTCCCACGGCTGGACGCCGCCCTCGGGGTTGGCCTTGATCCACGCCTTCGCGGCGGGGACGAGCTCTTCGACGGCGCCGACGAGTTCGTGCACGAGGCCGAGTTCGAGCGCCTTGGCCGGGCGGTGCCGCTGGCCCTGGAGCAGGACGTTCAGCAGCGCGCTCTGGATGCCCAGCAGCCGGACGGTGCGGACCACGCCACCGCCGCCGGGCAGCAGGCCCAGCGTCACCTCGGGCAGGCCGATCTGGCTGCCCTTGACGTCGGCGGCGATGCGGTGGTGCGTCGCCAGCGCGATCTCCAGGCCACCGCCGAGCGCGGCGCCGTTGATCGCCGCGACGACCGGCTTGCCGAGCTGCTCGATGCGGCGCATCTGGCCCTTCATCAGGCCGCTGCCCTCGGTCAGCTCGGCCGCGTGCTCGGGCTTCGCCTGAATGAGGTCGTTCAGGTCGCCGCCGGCGAAGAACGTCTTCTTGGCGGACGTGATGACGACGCCGGTGATGGAGTCCTTCTCGGCCTCCAGCCGGTCGACGGTGACGCCGAGGGACTCGCGGAAGTCGGCGTTCATGGTGTTCGCCGACTGCTTCGGGTCGTCCAGGGTGAGGGTGACGATGCCGTCGTCATCCTGTTCCCAGCGGATGGTCTTGCTCTCAGCCATTTCTGTCCTCACACCCGCTCGATGATGGTCGCGACGCCCATGCCGCCGCCGATGCACAGGGTCACCAGCGCGCGGCGCGCCTGGCGGCGTTCCAGCTCGTCGACCACCGTGCCGACCAGCATCGCGCCGGTGGCGCCGAGCGGGTGGCCCATGGCGATCGCGCCGCCGTTGACGTTGACCTTCTCCTCGTCGAGGTGCAGGTCCTTGATCCACTTGAGCACGACGGAGGCGAACGCCTCGTTGAGCTCCCACAGGTCGATGTCGTCCGGGGTCAAGCCCGCGGTCTTCAGCACCTTCTCGGTGGCCGGTGTGGGGCCGGTGAGCATGATCGTCGGCTCGGAGCCGACCGTCGCGGTCGCCACGATCCGGGCGCGCGGGGTCAGCCCGAAGGTCTTGCCGATCTGCTCGGAACCGACCAGCACCAGCGCGGCGCCGTCGACGATGCCGGACGAGTTGCCGCCCGTGTGGACGTGGTTGATCTTCTCGACCGAGTGGTACTTCTGCAGCGCGACGGCGTCGAAGCCACCCATCTCACCGATCATCGCGAAGGCGGGCTTGAGCTTGCCGAGGCCCTCGATCGTGGAGCCGGGACGGCGGTGCTCGTCGTGGTCGAGGACCGTGACGCCGTTGATGTCCTTGACCGGCACGACGGACTTCGCGAAGTAACCGCCGGACCGGGCCGCCTCGGCCCGTTCCTGCGAGCGCACGGCCCACGCGTCGACGTCCTCGCGAGAGAAGCCTTCGATGGTCGCGATCAGGTCGGCGCCGGTGCCCTGCGGGACGATGTAGTTGTCGTACGCGGTGGCCGGGTCCATGAACAGCGCGCCGCCGTCGGAGCCCATCGGCACCCGCGACATCGACTCGACGCCGCCGGCGATGACCAGCTGGTCCCAGCCGGAGCGGACCTTCTGCGCGGCAGTGTTGGTGGCCTCGAGGCCGGAGGCGCAGAAGCGGTTGAGCTGCACGCCCGCGACGGTCTCCGGCAGGCCCGCGTTCAGCGCGGCGGTGCGGGCGATGACCGCGCCCTGCTCGCCGACCGGGGAGACGACGCCGAGCACGATGTCGTCGATCACGGCGGGGTCGAGGTTCGGGTGGCGGACCTTGAGCTCTTCGATGAGGCCGACCACCAGGTCGACCGGCTTGGTGCCGTGCAGGGCACCGCCCTTGTTCTTGCCGCGAGGCGTGCGGATCGCCTCGTAGATGTAGGCCTCGCTACTCACTGAACTACTCCTCGCGAGCGTGTCGGACGTCGTCGTGCCACCGGCTATGATACCGGCCAGTAGGGCTAATGGCCATTAACATATCGCTGGATAACCCCATGGTGTCAATGGGTTGCCCGTGTGCCGTTACCCGCTATCGTTCTTTCACCATGACGGAGGTTGAGCGCAGCACGCGTCCCCGCGACCGCAAGGCCCAGCTGGCCGCGGTGGCGGCGGAGCTGTTCCGCGCCCGCGGCTTCCCCGGAGTCGGCATCAAGGACATAGCGGACGCGGCGGGCGTCACGGGGCCGGCGTTGTACCGCCACTTCGCGGACAAGCAGGCGATCCTGGCGTACGTCGTCCTCAGCGGCTTCGAAGACCTCGAAGCCGCGACGGCGGAGGCGCTGTCGGACTCCGTTTCACCCGCTGACCAGCTGGAATCCCTGTTGGGCCTGCTCGCGACCCAGGCCGTCGAACGCCGGGAGATCGCGGCGCTCTGGCGCTGGGAAGGCCGTCACCTGCCCAAGGAGGACCAGCGGGAGATCGCCCGCCGCTCGGCGCAGGCGTTGACGGCGTGGGCGAAGTCGCTGCAGGTCCGGCGCCCCGACCTGCCGGCCGAGGACGCCGAACTGCTCTGCTGGGCGGCGCTGTCGGTGTTCGGCAGCGTGTCCGTGCACCACACGTCCGTGGCCCGCCGCCGCTTCGCCCAGCTGCTGGTGGAACTGGCCCTCGCTGTGCTCAACACCACACTGCCGACGCCTTCGCCGGCCGCCGATCCGCCTGCGGCGCGACTCGGCACCCCCTCCCGCCGCGAGCAGCTCCTGGCGGCGGCGACCGCTCTGTTCGCCCAGCGCGGCTTCCACGACGTGAGCATGGAGGACATCGGAGCGGCGGCGGGCATAGCGGGCCCGAGCGTCTACCGCCACTTCCCGAGCAAGGCGGCCCTGATGGTGGCGATCGGCCACCGCGCGGCGGACCGCCTGGCCCTGGCGGCCGAACGCGCGCTCCGGACGTCCGACGAACATTCGGCACTGCGCCGGCTGGCGGCGTCCTACGTGCACACGATTCTGCACACGCCGGAACTGCTGGTGTCATTCTCGGCGGACCGCGTCACGATGCCCGACCGCGACAAGGCCGACCTTTTGCGGGTGCAACGGGATTACGTGGCCCAGTGGGTGACACTGCTTTCGACGGCTCGTCCGGATTTGCCGCCACGCGAAGCGAAGATCACGGTCCACGCGGCCCTGACCATCGCGAACGACCTGGCCCGCACCCGCCGCGTGGCAGCCAGACCCCACTTCGAAGCCGAACTGACGACGTTGCTGCACACAGCCCTCGGCGTCGCCTGATCGACGCCCGCCTTCCGTCCCTGTCGCAACCGCCCGCAATGCGGGATGATGAAAGCGGGCCGACGGGGTCCGCTCTCCCTGCGGAAGGGGAAAAGCGCGATGCAGGCAGCACGTTCCGGCGCAGAAGAGGGAATCGAATCCGAACTTCTCGACCTCGGCGGCGTTTCACTCACCAGATTGCGCACAATAGACGGCGGCGAAATGCGCAAGGCAGTACGACATGCGGTTGAACGTGCTTCACATGTTCAAGTGACCGCGAGCGGCAGCGAGGCCAAGCGGGTCGACTGATGACCGCCGAAGGATTGCCCGGCGAATCGGACGAGCCCGCCGGTGCGTTGACACGCCACCAATTGCTCTGGTCGGATTTCGACGCGATCGCGCGCGGCGAAGGCGGTGCCGAACCGCTGGGCAAACTGCGGGCGGCCGAACGAAGCCGCCGCCTTCTGCTGCTGCGCGGCCTGGTCGAGGTGGCGACGAAGTCCGAAGACCTGTACCGCCCGCTCCCCTCACCGGAAACCGCGTGGGAATTGCTGGCCCGGGTCGAACGGGCGGCGCCGGAAGCACTCGAAACGATTCTCGCTCATCCCTACACCGGAACATGGGCCGGCTACACCACGCGTCTCTACCGGCAGGACGTCACCGGCGTCTGCCCGTTCTGGGTCCACGTCGGGCACGTGCACTGCCTGGCCGCGGCAGCCGCCGTGCGCGCCGGCATCCCGTTCGAGACGGAACTTCCGGTGTGGCGCGGGAAAGTCGCCCTGCCGACGCTCGGCATGGCGCAGCTGCGTGCCGAAGCACCGTTCTCCGTCGCCACGGTCAGGGGCGGCAGCGGCGTCGTGGAAATCCGCAACCGGCATTCGGTCGTCCACCTGCCCGCATGCACGTCCACCGACGCACCCGGATGGTCCGGGACCAGGGAAACCGTGTCGTGGTCCGGGAATCAGCGGCTCGCCGTCCGCCTCGACGACCTGGATCCGTATCGCGGGCTGTACGAACCGATTCCGCCGGAGCGGTTGAGTCCGGTCGAGGCCGAATCCTGGCGAACGGTGCTGGACGGTGCCTGGCGGCTGCTCGTCCGGCACCTGCCGGCTGTCGCGGAAACCCTGCCGGTGGGGCTGGACTCACTGGTGCCCGCCCCCGCTGTCCCGTTCCGGTTGCCCAGCGCGTCGACCGGGGAGGCGTTCGGCAGCGCGATCATCGCCTACGGCGAGGATCCCGCTACGCTGGCGGCCGCGCTCGTCCACGAGTTCCAGCACATCCGCTTGGGCGGGTTGCTCCATCTCGTCCGGCTCAGCCAAGACGACCCGCGAGAACGGCTGTACGCGCCGTGGCGCTCCGACCCACGGCCGATCGGCGGTGTCCTCCACGGGATCTATGCCTTCTTCGGTGTGACGTCTTTCTGGCGTGCCCTGGCCGCGGCCGAACCGGATCACGAACTCGCCGCCTTCGAATTCGCGTTGTGGCGCGGACAGACCTGGCGCACGCTGACCGCGGTGCGGACCGATGAAAGCCTCACCGCGGCCGGTCGCCGGTTCCTCGACGGTATCGCCACGAAACTCCGGCCGTGGCAAGACGAACCGGTCGCCGCGAGCCCCCGGATGTGGGCCCGCTTCGCGGCCGAAGACCATTATGCGGCTTGGCGGACCAGACACTTGCGTCCCGCCCCTGGCACGGTTGCGGAACTGGCAGACGCCTGGCGGGCCGGGCTTTCGCGGCCGTGGTCCGCTGCCACGGGCCTGCCGGAGCCACAGATGCCGACCCCGGTGCCGGACGGGGATTGGCAGGACGCGCGCACGGACCTGATCCGGCTTCGCCTCGGCCCGGACGGTGCCGCGCGGTACGCCGCGCAGGGATCTTCGGTCCCGGGCGCGACGGAGGCAGACCTGCGCTTCGTGGCCGGACAGCCGGTGGAAGCGGCGTCCGGGTACCGGGATCTGCTGGCCGAAGACCCGGACAACCCGGCGGCGCTGACCGGCCTGGGGGTGGCCCTCGGCGCCCGAAGCACCAGCCCGGTGTCCCGCGCGCTGCTGCACCGCCCAGAACTGGTCCGGGCGGTGCA
Source organism: Amycolatopsis sp. NPDC051128 (assembly GCF_040682715.1). Taxonomy (NCBI): domain Bacteria; kingdom Bacillati; phylum Actinomycetota; class Actinomycetes; order Pseudonocardiales; family Pseudonocardiaceae; genus Amycolatopsis; species Amycolatopsis sp. NPDC051128. Next base: position 81,223 of record NZ_JBFBBN010000032.1, read on the forward strand.
CCGCCTGCTACGCGATGAGTCCGGAACGTCCCCGACCGTCGAGACGGTCGCCGGCTGGCTGGGCCGGTTCATCCACTGAACCGCTCCGAACGGGGATTCCTACAATGGCATCGGGTCGATGTCGCAGTCCGCTCGGACGCCGCGCGTCGCCGACTCCGTGCCCGGGTGGTTTTCCCCGAGCACCGAGCGGTACCGCGTCAACACATCCTTGTACAGTGCGTCCGCCTCCGCGGTTTCGCCCAAGGCTCGCAAGTCCAGCGAACGGTTGAGCTGCGCCGCCAGCGTGGTCGGGTGGTCTTCGCCCAGGACGCGACGAGACCGGTCGAGCAGGTCGGCGTCGAGCGCGGCCGCCTCCGTCACCCGGTCGAGCGCGAAGAGGTCGCTCGCCACGTCGATCCCGCACACGATCGTGTGCGGATGGTCCTCGCCGAGCTTCTCCCGGAACTGCTCCAGGGACCGTTCGTCGAGCACGCGGGCACTCGCCGGATCGCCGCCGAGCCGGAGGGTCACCCCGAGGTCGAGCGCCGCCGACAACGTGTGCGGATGGCTTTCCCCGAGGTTCTCGCGATAGAGGTCGAACACCTCCTCGCCGAGCTTGCGGGCTTCGGTGAAGTTCCGCGCGTGCCGGAGGTCGATGGAGTGTCCGAGCGCGCAAGCCATCGCGTTCGGGTGGTTGTCGCCGTAGCGGATGCGGAACCTGCGCAGTGCGTCACTCGACAGTTCGAGCGCCGCGTCGTGGTCGCCGTCCTTGCGGCACGCCACCGACTGGTAGTAGCGGCGGCGGAGGGTGCCGACGCTGTCGCCGCCGTAGAGCTGTTCGGCCCGCTCCGCGATGCGTTCCATCTCGATCCTGGCCCACGGGTAATGCCCCAGCTCGCGACGCGCGAGCACATGCAGCACCTGCGTGCCGATCGTGTAGACATTGTCGAAGCCGAAGATCTCGGAGCGGCGACCGTAGGTGTCCTCGGCCAGCTCGCGAGCTTTCTCGTATTCGCCGGTCAGGAGCAGAGCGACGATGAATTCGTGCGCGGCGCCCAGTGCGATCGGGTCGTCGGTGCCGAACAGTCCGCGGGCCTTGAGGTAGATCTCCTCGTTCCGCCGCCGGGCCTCGGAGAAGTCACCACGTGCCTTCAGGATGAGCGCATAGGTGAGCTGCGCGTTCAGCGTTTCTTCACGCTCCGAACCGAGCGCTTCGGTGTAGCGATTCAGCGTCTCCTTCGCGACCTCGGCCGCTTCGCGGTAACGCCCGACCACCCAGTAGAGGAACGCCAGCCGCTCGAATGCCTCCAGCTCCTGCAGCGGTGCCTCTTCCACGGGGGCCACGCCGCGTGCCTGGCGTTCCACCCGATCGGTTTCCCAACTCCTGGCCGCGCGTTCGGCGAGCGTCAGTGCGCCCTGGTGGTCACCCCAGTGGTAGAGGAACTTGAAGAGGTTGATCACGAGCTGGCGAACCCACGGATCGCCGCACTCGGTCAGCTCGGCGTCGTAGATGTGCGGCAGGATCTCCTGGTAGCGCGGCCAGGTCTGCGTCGACGTCGGGTCGTTCGGGTCGAGGTTCGCCAGCAGCAGGTGCGCGCCGTGGCGCATCTCCAGGCCGTGCTGCCGGCTCATCCGGTTGCGCAGCACCAGCTGCACCAAGCGGTGCAGCAGCAGGGTGTCGCTGCGGTGGTCGATCTTCGCCAGGCCGTAGCGGTTGATGTCGCGGATCGCGCGGCCCAGCCGCATCGGGTCGCGCAGGGCCGCGTCGAGCTCGGGCGCGACGGAAACGCCACGCACCCCCGCGAACAGGCTCCGCGAGATCGGCTCGGGGGCGAAGAAAGCACAGACCTGCAAGAGCTGGTGGGCGGCCGGATTTCGGGAGCTGAGCTCGTCGAAGGAGACGTTCCACGCTGCGGCGACCGACACCTCGTAGTCGCTCGGGGCGGAGGTGTCGAGAATTTCGGTGACCTTCTCGTCGAACAGCCGCAGGTAATCCTGGGCAGGCATCCCGGTCTCGGCCAGCCAGGCGGCGGCCTGCTCGATGGCCAGCGGCAGGTCGCCGAGCTTCTCCGCGATCAGGTCGGAGTCCTCGTCGGCGAGCCCGGACCGGCGGAGGCCGAGCAGGTTCTTGCTCTCGTCGCGCTGGAAGACCGCGACCTCCAGCGGCCGCGCGATGCCTGCCCAACCGGGGTTGCGCGAGGTGACCAGAATCTGGCCCGGCCCGTCGACCGGGAAGAACGGCCGGACCATTTCCGGCTCTTCGGCGGAGTCGAAGACCAGCAGCCAGCGCCGGTACGGACGGCCCAGCCGCAGCGCCTCCCGGACCGCCGGCACGGCGGTGATGGCTTCGTCGGCTCCGGGCAGCCGCAGGTGCTGGGCGAGTTCGGTGAGCGACTTGCGGATCTGCGTCGGCCGGGTGGCCGGGATCCACCAGACGATGTCGTAATCCTGCAGGTGGCGGTAGATGTACTCGACCGCCATCTGCGTCTTGCCGATGCCGCCCATTCCGTGCAACGCCGCAGGGAGAACGGCGGTCGTTCCCGCCCCGAGCCGCTCCCCCAATTGATCGAGTAGTTCACGCCTTCCGGTGAAATTCGGATTCTTGGGCGGAACCGTGCCCCAAACGGGTGGCGCTTCGTCGCCGGAACGCCTTTCGTGCCTGGCGGTCGCGTCGGCGACCTCGCGGACGATCCTCGTCCGCACGGCCGGATTCGCCTCGCCGGCCGGCGGGGGAAGATCGTCAGCTCTGGTACGGGAATGGCCGTCGGCTGCAGGTTCGTTCGAGGAACCCATCGGTTTGAGTTCCTGCGACATCGTGTCACTCACCGCCGGGATGGTAGTGGGTCGATAACCAGGCTGCCCAACCCCTAGCTTACCCTCAGGCCGACCGGAGTGCGCCTGGCTGTCGTCCAGTCGACCAATGCCCGCGAGCCTGCTCTCCAATCTGTCCGCCCTGGACAAATAGGGACCCGACAATGCACGCATCAGGTCACGTTCCAACGCGATCTCCTCGGGTGTCGCGGCGGGAAGAACGGGATCCGGCGTGGCGTCCGGAGCCGCCAGCGCCGCCTGCAACCGCACCAGCACGGGTCTCTGGTCGCCGAACCGCCGCGACGCGCTGATCACGGCGTGCGCGGTGTCCGAGCGCCGGGCGCCGCGCAGGAGCAGCTGCCGCACGTGGCCGTCGAACTCCCATTGCGTGCGGTCCCACGGGGTTCCGTCCCGGACCCGCTCGAGCAGCCCGCTGGTGAAGACCTCGGCGAGGTGGTCGGGGCCGGAGCCCGGCACCAGGTCCGCCTGCAGGGCCCTGGCGACATCGACGTCCACGGGCACCGCGGCCAGCAACGTGGCGAGCCGGAACGCCGACGGGGAGGCGGAACTGTGGAAATGCTTCACCTTTTCCCGCGCGGACCGTTCGGCCTGCTGCCGCGCGGCCGGGTCGGCGGGCCGCGGCTGGTCGCGGGCGAGCACGACGGGGGCTTTCCGCGCGGTGCCATCGACCCCGGTGACCAGCGACGCGAACCAGCGCAGCCACCGCTCCCGCAGTTCGAGGACGGGCACCGGAACCGCCCCGGCGGTGAGTTCGGCGGCCTCGCCGGGGTCGAGGAGGATGTCGGCCGCCTGCAGGCCGTAGGCGCCGTTGGGCCGCAGCGGCCCCGGCGGGGTCAGCACCGCCGGGTGGATCTCCATCCCGCCGCGCGGCCACAGACGCTGCGGCAGCAGGTGCACGATCGCGACCGGCATGGCACGTCCCCACCGGGCGAGCATCGGGGAGATCAGGTCCCGGTGCCACGCGTCGCTCACCCCGTCGGTCAGGAGTAGCAGGAGGCTCCGTCCCGACGAGCCGATCACCTCCCCGGCGCCGCGCGCGGGCGTGTCGGCCGTCCCGCCACGCAGGGTCGGACCGAGTACCGCGCCTCCTTCGGCCGCCCCGGTCTTGCCGGTTTCCAGCAGCCGGACCCGGACGGACCGGAAGGCGCCCAGTCGTTCCAGCAGCCGGACGAACGCGTTCACCGTCGGCGTCCACAGCGCCATCGAAGGCGACGAATCGACGACGAGCGTCAGATCGAGCCAACGGCCGCGGCGGCGTTTGGTGACCGGCAACCACACCCCCGTCTGCGCCGCCTCCTCCGCGGTGCGGTCCTCGTCGAGCTCGACGTCACCCACGCTCTTCGAGAAGACTTTCCGCTTGAAGGGGCGCATGGCGCGGATGAGTTCGGTCGCGTCGGGCAGGACCGGGGCTGTCGTCGCGCCGGCGAGGTCGGCCTCCGGTGCGGCCCCGCCGGTCCGGCGTGCGAGCAGACCGCCGTTTCCGGCGGTCTGCTCGGTGAACGAGGTCCGGTCGTCCACCGGCGGGTCGCGATCGGGGCCGCTCCCGGCCGCGACCCGGGGGAACTGCGGTTCGCCGGGATCACGCGATCCAGGCGGCGCCGATGCGCCGCGATCCGGGCGTTTCGCCGGACGCGCCGGTGGCGGGGCGCCGGGTGGCTCCGGGGCGGCCGCCGGGTGGGCGCCCGGAACGGCGGTCGCGTCGATGGCCGCCATGAGCCACAGGCCGTCGCCGAGCTCGGTCCACGTCAGATCGTGGTCGTCCGCGGTGGGATCCGGCCGCTCCGGCATCTCACGGCACCTGCTGGTTGAGCTGTCGCCAGAGCGAATCGACGAGGCGCGGCCAGGCCTCGTCCTCGGGCCGGTAGGCACCGGAGGTGGCCAGGAAGATCGCGTCGAGCAGCTTGTCCGCGGGCAGGCCGCCGACGGCCGCGCTGCGCGCGACGAAGTCTTCGATCAGCCCGGCGCGGCTGCGCTCCGGATCCAGGGCGTGTGCCGCGACCATCGCCGCGAGCTGGTCGGCGTCCGGCTCACGCGTCTCCAGCCGCAGGCACCGCCGGAGGAACGCGGGCGGGAACTCGCGCTCGCCGTTGCTGGTGATGACCACGATGGGGAACGCCGAACACCGGACCCTGCCGTGCTCGATTTCGGCGGGGTACCCGGGATCCGCCGTGAACACCACGGCCCGCGCCGAGCGGCGCGCGTCCCGGGCCAGCTCGGGGATCAAGAATTCGCCGTCCTCGAACAACCCCAGCAGATCGTGCGGCAGATCCGACTCCGACTTGTCCAGCTCGTCGACCAGCAGCACCCGCGGTAGCCGTCGCGGGAGGAAGGCCGTGCCCAGTTCGCCCAACCGGACGAATTCGCCGATCGGGACCTCACCCGGCGTTTCCGCGCCGGGGTCGGCACGGGCGAGTTCCTTCCACGCGGCCGCGGCCTGGACCCGGCCGATCGCGTCGTAGTCGTAGAGCCCCGACCTGAGCGTGGTCTGCGAGGTGACGGCCCAGCGGAGGACCCGGCCCAGCCCCAGCTCCCGGGAAATCCGGTAGGCCAGGCTCGACTTGCCACTTCCCGGGCGGCCGGTCACCAGCAGCGGTCGCCGCAGGTAGAGCGCCGCGTTGACCATCTCGACCTCGTGCTGGTCGACGTCGCGGGCGGAATAGCTGAGCTCGGTTCCGAGCTTGCGGTCGATCTCCCCGTCGTCGGGCGGGAACACGTCGTGTTCCGGGAGCATGGCTCCCCGGAAGGTCCGCCACGGAGGCGGGGCCGGCAACCGGTCGGCCAGCCGGACGTCGTGCAGCGGACGTCCGGTGCCGCGGTAGATCCACCAGTCGGGCGGGCTGTCCGGATGCGGCGGCCCGCCGATCGGGTGGTCAGGATGCTCGGTCACGCTCGTCGGCACCTCCTTCGAAGTGCCCGACGATCCCGGTTTCGCCGAGGGGAAGCAACCGATTCGGGTCGTCCCATAGCACCACCAGGTCCGTGATTGCGCCACCATCACCCGACGACAGCGGGTTCCGAAGTGCGTCCAGCCGAGACTCCCTTGCCAGCGCGGGCAAATCCCCCAGTCCGCCACTGCTTTCGGCTAGCCAGGCTACCACTTCGCGAACGACTTCCGAAGGGGCCGAGGGGTGCCAGACGATGACCGGGACCCCTACCCGCAATGCCGGCAAAAGCTCGTCCTCCTCGGAAATCGCGCTGACCGGCGGCGATTCGGTCAACACCGTCATCGCCCATTGCTCATTACTCAATATCGCTTCGAGCCGGAGTCGATCCCGGCGGTCACCGGTACGGCAGAAATACACCCGTTCGAACGAAGGATCGCGAGTCCAGGACTTCCAGCGCTGCCGCCAGACGCGGTGCCAGCGCGGGGAGCTCATCCGCTCCAGCGATCGCACGACCGTCGGGTAGCCGAGGTACAGCGGCTTGGGCGAGCCGGAGGCTCGCTCGGTCGTCCACGAATGCACCGGCAGGTTCAAGAGCGCACGCGGCAGGACGAACTCGACCGCCACTTCGGCCGCCACCTCGGACCAGGCGCGTTCGGCTTCGGCGACCATCACGTCGACGTGGTGCTCGAGCTGGCTCTCGCGGACCAGCACGGTCTCCCCGCGGGCGGGCGGCCAGTCAGCCGGATCGTCCTGCCGCCAGCACGACAGCTCGTACAGGCCCTCCTCGATGGGATCGGGCCGGACGACGATCAGGAGGTAGAGCCTGCCCGGCGCCGGCGAAGCCACCGTCAGTTCCGCCCGCAGCTGGTCCAAGGCGTCCCCGAGACGAAGCCGCCGGACCTGTCCTTCGGACCACGCGCGCAGCTCCGCGGCAAGGGCGTCATCACACTCGGCGGCGATCAGCTCGACGAAGATCAGCAGCGGCGGCAGTTCGCCGGGACCCGCGTTGAAGTCCGCGAGACCGGAGAACGCGGCCGACGCGTCGTCGTAGCGCGGCGGCGGGGAAACGTAGCGGGCCGCGCGGCGCACGGCCATACCGAGCCCTGGCGGCGCGAACCCGGCCAGCCGCTCCCGCAGTTTCTCCTGCTCGGCCTCCGGGACGACCTCGTGCATCCGGACCGACGACACGAGGGTGCGCACCTCCGCGCACTCCTTGCTGCCGGGCCGGAGGAACTCGATCACGTCCGCCAGCACGTTCAGTCCCTCCGCGAGACGGCAGCACGCGGAAACGATCTCGATCAGCTGGTCACGGCCGGCCAGCTGGTCCGAAAAGGTGAACGGATGATCGAGCGCCGCACGCAGTTCGCTCACCATCAGGGTGCGAATGGACTTGTCGTCGGCGAAGCCGGCCACCACGAGCACGTCCACCACTGCCTTGCGGACCGCGATACCCGGGCCGGGCTGCCCCTGCCTCGCCCCCACCGGACGCACCACCTCCGACCCCGAGAAGCGCACCGAAGATCGTGAGTTTACCTGTTCGGCTTAATCTCAAAAGGGCAAAAACGTGACACCACCCGCGCACTCGATCTCGCCGGCCCGGTCCCGCCGTCGAACGCTCCCCGCTGCCGGGCCACGCTCTCGGATTGGTGTCTCGAATGAGTCATTCGGGACCGAGAACTCATCGGGCTCGCGGTTCCAGCCTGCCGTCGATGATCGCGGCCAGCGCCATGACCTGTGGTGACTCCGGCTCGATGGTCCTGATCGCGTCGAGCAGGACCGCCAGCCCGCCGTCGAAGCGCTGGCACGTGCGCGCCAACGCGATCACGTGCAGGCGGTCTTCGGCGTGATAAGGCACGACGTCGGCGATTTCCCGCCGGGAAAACAGCTCCAGCAGCAGCCGGCGGCTTTCCGCCTGGCGCACGCACGGCACCGCGAGCAACGCTTCCACGAGCGCCGGGAAGTCCGTGGCCGACGGCGGCCGGGGGGCGGGCACCGGGAATCCGTTCGTGACCGCGCCGAGCAGCCGCAGCCAGGCCTCGGTCTTCGTTTCCTTGTTCACAATGGGAATCCGGCGGTACGAGGGCGCGTCCGCGGCCGGGTCCGCGCGGACGACGTCTTCGTAGAACGTGTTCGACACGACCAACGCCAGCGCGGCTCTCGATTCCTTCAGCGCGGCCTTGATCTCGTCCGCGTCGAGGAGGCGGAAGGCGTGGCTGTTCGCGTCGCTGACCGTTCCGTGGCTTCCCTGGTAAACCTCGCCGGCGTGGAGCGCGACCCGCAGCTGGACCCTGGCCTCGTCGGCGTGAGCCGCGTTGTACCGGCGCAGCTCCGCCAGCATCCGGTCGGGCAGCAGGGCCACCAGGTCCGCCTTCGCCACCTCGGCGGGCAACTGGATCATCGCGCCGTCACCGGTGTTCTCCATGAAGAGGACGTCCCAGGGGACCCCGGCCTCCGCGAACGCCGCGCGCATGAGGTTCCAGAACCCTTCGTGGACGACGAGCCGATGCGCCGTCGTGCGCCTCGGGTCGTTGTAGCCGGCGATGTCCACCGCCATGATCGTCTTGTGGTGCGCGGCTGGATACGACTGCACGACACCTCCCCACGTCCCGCGCTCATTGTCCCAGACGCATGCACGCTCGGCCATGTTCGCGCAGGGCGTTACGGCGAAACCGGACCTCGTTGTCCTTCTTTCGTCCATAATTCGGCGTGCCCACGACACGCCTGCACCTGGTGAACGCGGATGAGGACCACCGCGTCTCGACCATCGAGCTGTTCTTCGACCTGGTCTTCGTCTACGCCATCACCCAGACCACCCAGCTGATGGCCGACCACTTGAGCCCGGTCGGGGTGGGGCAGGGGCTGGCGATGCTCGCCGTGCTGTGGTGGTGCTGGTGCAGCTACGCCTGGCTCGGGAACACCATCCACGTCGACCACGGGATCGCGCGGCTGGCGATGTTCGGGGCCATGGCCGTGATGTTCCTGGTGTCGCTGACCATCCCGGAAGCCTTCGTCGACCACCCCGGCGGGCTGTTCGCCCCGGCGCTGTTCGTCGTCTGCTACGCGCTCGTGCGACTGCTGCACCTCGTCGCCTACCTCGGCGCGGCGAAACACGATCCAGGACTGCGGCGCGTGCTGCTGCGGATGTTCGTCGGGCTGCTGCCGAGCGTCGTGCTCCTCACCGTCGCCGCTTTCCTGAGCGGGCCGTGGCAGCTGACGCTGTGGGTCGTCGCGCTGCTCGTCGACTACCTCAACGTCTACTTCACCGGCCCCGAGGGCTGGCGGCTGAACGCGCCCGCGCACTTCGCCGAGCGGTTCGGGCTCATCGTGATCATCGCGCTGGGCGAGTCGATCGTCGCGATCGGCATCGGGATCGGGGCGCTGCCGATGTCGTGGCTGATCGCGGGCGGGGCCGTGTGCGGGCTGGCGCTGGCCGCCGGGATGTGGTGGGCCTACTTCGACGTCGTCGCGCGCGTGTCCGAGCACCGCCTGACCCAGGCGACCGGCGTCGAACGCGCGAAGCTCGCCACCGACTCCTACACGTTCCTGCACCTGCCGCTGATCGCCGGGATCGTGCTGGTCGCCCTCGGCCTGAAGAAGGCGTTCCTCTACATCGCCGACACCGAGCACCACACCCCCGGCGAAGCTCTGCACGGCGTGCCGATCTGGACGCTGACCGGCGGGCTCGCGCTCTACCTGATCGCGCTGAGCTCCCTGCGCAAGCGCAACCTCGGCAGCTGGAACCACCAGCGCCTGGTCCTCGGCGTGCTGCTGGTCGCGGCGACGCCGTTGCTGGAACACGTGCCCGCCGCGGTCCTGCTCCTGGTCGTCGCCGGGCTCGTGCTCGGGCTCATCGCCTTCGAACGGCTCCGCTTCGCCGAATGGCGCAAACAGGTCCACACGGGAACTCGCTCGTAAGCGACCCCACACTGGCGCGACGCCGCTTCCCGGGTTAACCTACTCGCGAGTAGGTAACGGATGGAGGGCCACATGGCTGCGCCAAGGAAACGGGACGCGATGGGCTGGGGCCTTTCCGCGCTGACCCGGCTGGCCGGGAGCAAGGTCGTCGATCGAGCCGGGCTGCGCAAGCCCATCGAGGACCTGGTCACCGCGGGGACCCGCAACGGCTTCCGCGTCGCCGGCGCGGCTACCCGGTCGTTCAAGTCGGCGCGGAAGCTGGGCAAACCCGCCCGGCTCGCGCCGGCCGCCGACACCGGGCTGTTCGACCTCACCCCGACCGAGGACCAGCAGCTCATCGTCGAGACGGTGACGGAGTTCGCCGCCGAGCAGCTCCGCCCGGCCGCGGCGGACGCCGACGCCAAGCTCGAGGCGCCCGGTGGCCTGCTGAGCCGGGCGGCCGAGCTGGGCATCAGCCTGGTCGGCATCCCCGAGGAGCTCGGCGGCGTCGGTGCCGAACGCTCGGTGGTGACCAACGCGCTCGTCGCGGAAGCGCTTGCGCACGGGGACCTCGGCCTGGCCGTGGCCGTGCTCGCGCCGTCCGCGGTGAGCACCGCGCTGGTCAACTGGGGGGACGAGCAGCAGCAGGCCGACTACCTGCCCGCGTTCGTCGGCGAGAACGTGCCGGCCGCGGCCCTCGCGCTGCAGGAGCGGGCGGCGCTGTACGACCCGTTCAAGCCCGCGACGAAGGCCCGCCGCACCCCCAAGGGCTACCAGCTCGACGGCGTGAAGTCGCTGGTCCCGCGGGCGGCGCAGGCCGAGCCGTTCATCGTGTCGGCCGACCTCGAAGGCCGCGGCCCGGCGCTGTTCCTCGTCGAGTCGTCGAACGCCGGGGTGTCCATCGAGGCCGAGCCGGCCATGGGCCTGCGCGGCGCCGCGACCGGCAGGCTGCACCTGGAGAAGGCGTCGCTGCCCGCGGGCGCGCTGCTCGGCGGCGGCAAGCTCGACGTCTTCACCGAGCTCGTCCGGCTTTCGCGGCTGGGCTGGGCGGCGTTGGCCGCCGGCACCGCGAAGGCCGTCCTCGACTACGTCGTGCCCTACGTCAACGAGCGGACCGCGTTCGGCGAGCCGATCAGCCACCGCCAGGCGGTGGCGTTCTCCGTCGCCGACATCGCGATCGAGCTGGAGGGCCTGCGGCTGGTCACGCTGCGCGCGGCGGCGCGGGCCGAGCAGGGCAAGTCCTACGCCCGCGAGGTCGCGCTGGCCAGGAAGCTGGCCGTGGACAAGGGCATGCAGATCGGCAGCGCGGGCGTGCAGCTGCTCGGCGGGCACGGCTTCGTCAAGGAGCACCCGGTCGAGCGCTGGTACCGGGACCTGCGCGCCATCGGCGTCATGGAAGGCGCCGTCCTTCTTTAGGCTTCGGAAAGGCAAGTCATGATCAACCTGGAAGTCCCCAAGAAGGCCGGCGCGCTGATCAACCAGGCGTACCAGGCCGCGGCCGAGGTGTTCCGGCCGATCTCCCGCAAGTACGACCGCGCGGAGCACACCTACCCGACCGAGCTGGACATGTTCGCGGCGCTGCTGGACGGCCTCAACTCGTCCGGCGAGGGTGGCGCGGGCGCGGCGGGCGTGCGGCGGTCCGCGTCCGACAAGGACGAGAAGGGCAACCGCAACGGCGCGAACCTGAACGTGGTCCTCGGCACGATCGAGATGTGCTGGGGCGACGTGGGCCTGCTGCTGTCGATGCCGCGGCAGGGCCTCGGCAACGCGGCGATCGGCTCGGTGGCGACGGACGAGCAGCTCAAGCGATTCTCCGGCATGTGGGCGGCGATGGCGATCACCGAGCCGTCCTGCGGTTCGGACTCGGCGGCCATCACGGCGACCGCGCGCCTGGACGGCGACCACTACGTCCTGAACGGCGAGAAGATCTTCGTGACGTCGGGCGAGCGCGCCGACGCGGTCGTGGTGTGGGCGACGCTGGACAAGTCCAAGGGCCGCGCGGCGATCAAGTCGTTCGTGGTGGAGCGGGGCACGCCGGGCTTCGAGGTGGTGCGCGTCGAGCACAAGCTCGGCATCCGCGCCTCCGACACGGCGGTGCTGCGCTTCGAGAACTGCCGCGTCCCTCGCGAGAACTTGCTGGGCACGCCGGAAATCGACACCGCGAAGGGCTTCGCGGGCGTCATGCAGACGTTCGACAACACGCGCCCGCTGGTGGCGGCGATGGCGATCGGCGTCGCGCGGGCGGCTCTGGAGGAAACCCGCCGGATCCTTTCCGAGGCGGGCGTGGTCATCGACTACGACCGCCCGGCACACACACAACACGCGGCGGCGGCGGAGTTCCTTCGCCTGGAGGCGGACTACGAGTCGGCGTACCTGCTGACGCTGGAATCGGCGTGGATGGCGGACAACCGCAAGCCGAACTCGTTGCAGGCGTCGATGGCGAAGGCCAAGGCGGGCCGCTCGGTGGTGGAGATCGCGCTGAAGTGCGTCGAGCTGACGGGTGCGTACGGCGAGGAGTCTTTGCTGGAGAAGTGGGCTCGGGACGCGAAGATTCTGGACATCTTCGAGGGGACGCAGCAGATTCAGCAGCTCATCGTGGCTCGCCGGGTGCTGGGCAAGACCTCCGCCGAGCTGAAGTAGGTCATCGGCCGATCGGCCTCCGGGGCTTGACCGCGGCGTCGCGATACGACCCAATGGTCGTCGCACTCGTGACCTCACCGCGACTACGGAGGCCGATCGTGACCGACCCCACCGAGACCGAGACCGAGGACGCGCAACGCCGCGCCTTCACCGAGGCCGGCCCGGCCGACTGGGCCGCCGAGACCGCGCTCCTCGCCGGCGCCCTCGTGTACGAGCCCGGTGACCCCACCCCGATCAAGACGCCGGAAGAGTGGGACGCCGAGGACTGGGACGCCGGCCGGCAGAACCCGAAGACCCTCGACGAAGCCCGCGCCGCTCTCGCCGCCCGCATCGCCGATCCCCACGCACCCGACACCGAAGCGGAATCCGGCGCCTACGACGAGCTGGAGGGCTGAGGAATGTACGTCCCCTGGCTTGTCGACGCCGCTCGCAGCACCGGCTACCCCGTCGTCGAGGTCGCCGGCTGGCAGACCCGTGGCCACGGCGGTATGCGCGTCGTCGAAGGCGTTGTCGGGCACCACACCGCCACCGCCGAGTCCGCGCCCGGCGACTACCCCTCCCTCGGCATCGTCATCGACGGCCGCGCCGACCTGGCCGGACCGCTGTGCAACCTCGGCCTCGGCCGCGGCGGCACCATCTACGTCGTCGCCGCCGGCTGTGCCTACCACGCCGGCGCGTCCCGCTGGCTCGGGTACCTCGACGTGAACGACGAGTTCCTCGGCATCGAAGCGGAGTCCGCCGGCACCGGCTTCTGGACGGCCGCGCAGCTGGACGCCTACCCGAAGCTCGTCGCCGCGCTGTTGCGCTACATGTCCCGCGGCGTCGACCGCTACGCCGGTCACAAGGACGTCTGCGTTCCCGCCGGCCGCAAGATCGACCCGGTCGGCATCGACACCGCCTGGCTCCGCGCACGCGCCGCCGGCGACCCGGACGCCGGGCCGGGCGACCGCGCCGAGGTGGAGATCGTGGAGCGGATCACCGTCACGCCACCGGACGACGGCGAGCACACGGTCCGCGTCTTCCTGCCCGGCAGTCCGGGCACGGCGATCGTCGTCCGGCCCCCGCTCGGCGGCGACGGCTCCGCGAAACCGATGTGGGTGCCGAGCATCTTCGCGTGGGGTTCGGACCGCGCGGGCATCGGCCACAACCCCGCGCAGCTCCCGGGCTACGACCCGAAGCTGACGTCGCACCGGCGCTACGAACTGCCCGGCGCGGTGTGGGCGGACGTCCGCTACAGCGCGGCCGAGCCGTTCGAGCTCGACCTCGTCGGCTGAAGCTCAGATCGAGGCGGCGATCTGGTCGTCGAGGAACTCGTCCAGGTAACGCCACGTCGTCCCGCGCGCCTTGCGGCCCGTCAGGACGCCCAGGTGGCCGCCGGGAGCCGTCTTGAAGCGGACCTCCGGCGCCTTGTCCAGCAGCTCCACCACCCGTTCCACCGACGGCCTCGGGGCGATCGTGTCGTTCTCGCCGGCCACCACCAGCGTCGGCACGCGAACCGACGACAGCGAAATGATCCGCCCGTTGAGGTCCACCTTGCCCTCGGCGAGGTCGTTGGTGCGGAACAGCCGGTGGTACAGCTGGCCGAAGGTGCGCCCCGGATAGGCGTACATGTTGCCCATGAAGTGGTCGACCGCCTCGATCTGTGCGAGGTAGTCCCGGTCGTCGAGGTGGGTGAGGATCGCGATCGGCTTCGTGATCTCCTTGCTGATCCCCGTCGCGCGGAACACGCGGCTGACCAGATAGGACGGTGCGCCGCCGAACGCGCGGTAGATCGGCGTCAGCAGGTGGCCGCCCGTCAGGTCCACCAGCGGGCGGAACGGCGCGACGATCGGGATCGCCGTGAAGTCCACCGGCGAGCCGATCGCGGTGATCGACGCGATCGGCAGGTCCGGCCGGTCGGCGTTGACCAGCAGCGAGAAGATCCCGCCGAGCGACCACGACACCAGGTGGACGGCCTGGCCGCCGGCATCGGCGCTGACCTTGCGGATCGCCCGCGGCAGCACCTCGTCGATCCAGTGCTCGATGCCGAGGCGCCGGTCGGAGAAGGCAACCATGCCGTAGTCGACGAGGTAGGTGTTGCGGCCGCGCTCGACCAGGTGCTCGATGAGGCTGCAGCCGCGGCGCAGGTCGAAGCAGATCGCCGGCGCGGCCAGCGGCGGCACCAGCAGCACCGGCGGCCCGGACACCGTCCCGCCGCTGTGCGTCATCCGGTACAGCGAGCGGTTGGGGCCCTGGTCGACCAGCACCCGCGGCATCGGCCGCAGGTCGGCGACACCGCCGTGCAGCACCTTGCCGACCACGTTCGACGCCGCGGCGGCCAGCCGTGCGGGCGGTGAAAACATTTCTCGTGCCTCCTGCGAGTTACCCGGGCATCCCCGGCAATCTTGCCGGGTACGGCTGATCGGCTCAACACGCCACGGCCGCGAGCACGTCCATTTCGGACGGTCGTTAGACCGTCCGAGTTACGCCGGGTCCGCGCCGGGCGCGCTCTCCGCGGCCCGGGCTTCGTAGTCCGCGCGGGCCGGGGAATGGGCCGCCGAGGCCAAAAGCCGGTCCGCCTTGAGCGCTCGCGCGAGCGCCTCGCCCGCCTTGCGCGGGAGCAGCCGCGTGAGCTTGCCCATAGTGCCCAGCGACCGGGGCACGAAGACGTCGAAACGAGGCTTGCGCAGCGTGGCGACGATGGCGTCGGCCACTTCTTCGGGCCGCACCGACTTGAACATCTTCGCCTCGCCGAGCCCGCTCGCGAGTTCCGTCCGCACGATGCCCGGCATCACGCACGAGACGTGGACGCCGCTGCCGTGCAGCTCCAGGTGCACCGCTTCGGACAGCCCGACGACGGCGTGCTTGGTGGCGCAGTAGGTCGCCGCACCGGGGAAGCCGGCCTTGCCCGCGAAGGAGGCGACGTTGACGATGTGCCCGCTGCGCCGCGGGCGCATCCGCTTCACGGCTTCGCGAGTGCCGTGGATGACGGCGTGGAGGTTGATCTCCAGCTGACGTCGGGTCGTCGCGTCGCTCTCCTCCTCCAGCGCGGCGAGCAGCATGATGCCGGCGTTGTTGATCAGCACGTCGATCCGGCCGTGGCGGCGTTCGACCTCGTCGAGGAACCCGGTGAAGCCGCGGATGTCGGTGACGTCCAGCGGCAGCGCTTCGGCACCCAGCTCGCGGGCGGTGTTTTCGGCCCGGGCCTGGTCCAGGTCGCCGATCACCACCCGCGCGCCCAGCCGGGCCAGCGCCGACGCGGTCGCCGCGCCGATCCCCTGCCCGCCGCCGGTGATGACGACGACCTTGCCCGCGAACTCCTCGGCCATGGCGACTCCTTCGTCTGTTGGCGAGAAGTCAACAGTGTGCCGCTACCCCCACGCGTTGCTCAAGCACCTGACCCACCCACTCGTCGACGGTGAACCGGACGGTCGGCTTGAAACCGTGGCTCTCGTAGTAGCGCTGCAGCGCGCCGTCGCCGCCGGCCCAGCAGTCGACGCGCACCAGGTCGATGCCGCGCCGCCGCGCCTCGTCGAGCGCGTACTCGATCAGCCGTCCGCCGACGCGCCGGCCGGTGAACCGCCGGGACGTGATCAGCAGGCGAATGTACAGCTCACGCTCGTCGACGGAGGGTACGTGCGGGTCACGCTCTTCGGAGACGATCAGCGCACCGGCGGGCTCGCCGTCGACCATCGCGACGCGCAGGCCGGGGTCGGCGGCCATGCCCTTCACCCGTTCGACGCGCTTCGGGACGCGGCTCCACGGCTCCGTGCCCCACTGCTTCGCACTACCTCGCGCGACGAGCCATTCGACGGCTTCGTCGAAGAAACACAGCAACGTGTCGGCGTCCCCAGGATCACCCGATCGGATGACGGTGTTGTCCATGCCGCCATTCAACCTCAGGCGACCCCGAGGTGGCGCGAGATCAGCATCTTCTGGACCTCGCTGGTCCCCTCGCCGATCTCCAGGATCTTCGCGTCGCGGTAGAAGCGGCTCACCGGGTACTCGTTCATGAACCCGTACCCGCCGAAGATCTGCGTCGCGTCGCGCGCGTTGTCCATCGCCGCGTTCGAGGCCACCAGCTTCGCGATCGACGCCTCCTTCTTGAACGGCTCGCCGCGCAGCATCTTCGACGCCGCCTGGTAGTACGCCAGGCGGGCCGTGTGCGTGCGGACCTCCATGTCGGCGATCTTGAACTGGATCGCCTGGTACTCCCCGATCCGCTTGCCGAACGCGACCCGGTCCTTCACGTAGCGGAGGCACTCGTCGACGCAGCCCTGCGCCAGGCCCACCGACAGCGCGGCGATCGCGACGCGGCCCTCGTCCAGGATGGACAGGAACTGCGCGTAGCCCCGGCCCCGCGTGCCCACCAGGTTCCCGGCCGGGACGCGAACATCCGAAAAGGACAGTTCGTGCGTGTCCGAGCAGTTCCAGCCGACCTTTGAGTACTTCGGTGCCACTTGGAAGCCCGGCGTGCCGGACGGGATGAGGATCGCCGAGATCTCCTTGCGGCCGTTCTCCATCACGTCGGTGACCGCGGTGGCGGTGACGAACTTCGTGATGTCCGTGCCCGAGTTCGTGATGAACGCCTTGCTGCCGTTGACGATCCAGGAGTCGCCGTCCAAGGAGGCGCGGGTGCGCGTCGCGCCCGCGTCCGAGCCGCCGCCCGGCTCGGTCAGGCCGAAGCCGCCCAACGCCGTGCCGGCGCACAGCGACGGCAGCCACTCCTCCTTCTGCTCCTGCGTCCCGAAGCGGAAGATCGGCATCGCGCCCAGCGAAACCCCGGCCTCCAAGGTGATCGCCACCGACGAGTCGACCCGCGCCAGCTCCTCCAGCGCCAGGCACAGCGCGAAGTAGTCGCCGCCCATGCCGTCGAACTCCTCGGGGAACGGCAGGCCGAAGAGGCCCATCTCGCCCATCTTCGCGACGATCTCGTACGGGAACTCTTCCTTCTCGTAAAGCTCGCCGATCACCGGCGCGACCTCGGCGCGCGCGAAGTCCTCGACGGTCTTGCGAAGGGACTCGTACTCCTCGTCAAGACGGAAGTCGATCACAGCTGCTCCTCCTGAGGCGTAACGACGGCAAGGGTTTCGTCCAGCGCGACCTGTTGGCCGGCCCGGACGGGGAGTTCGCTGACCACGCCGTCGATCGGCGCCGTGACCGTGTGCTCCATCTTCATCGCTTCGACCACCAGCAACGGCGTCCCGGCGCGCACCGTGTCTCCGGCCGTGACCTTGACCACGAGCACCGTGCCCGGCATCGGGCTGGTGACCGGCCCGGCCCCGGCGGCCTCACCGCGTGCCGACAGCACGAACTCCTGCTCCCCGAAGGGAAAGCTCAGTCCGTCGCGGGCGAGCCACACCGTCCGGCCGGGACCGCAGGCCTGGCGGTAGCGGTGGAACCCGCGGGCGTGCCGGATCTCCAGCACGTCGCCGTCGCGCCGAGCCGACACCTGGACCGGCCCACCGTCGTCGACGAAGACCGTCGCGTCCGCCGGCGTGCCCTGCACCCGGACCACGGCCTTGGCCTGGCCGGACTTCAGCCGGAACGTCACCCCGCCGGAGCCGCCCATCCGCCAGCCGTCCGGCACGTCCCACGGGTCCACGACGGCCCCGGACGGCTGCAGCTCGAGCAACCGGTCCAGGGCGGCCGCGACGAAGAACTCGCCGGGCACGTCCGAAGAGACCAATGTGGACAGCCGGCGGTCGACCAGTTCGGTGTCGAGCCGACCGGCGCGCACGTCGGGATCGGCCAGCAGCGCGCGCAGGAACGCGGTGTTCGTGCCGACGCCCAGCAGCGCCGTGTCGGCCAGCGCCAGGTCCAACCGGTGCAGCGCGGCCGCGCGGTCCGGGCCCCAGGCGATGACCTTGGCCAGCATCGGGTCGTAGTTCGAGCCGACCACCGCGCCGGGCGTCATCCACGAATCGACACGGACGCCGTCGCCGCACGGCTCGTGCACGGCCAGCACCGTCCCACCGGTCGGGATGAAGCCGCGCGCCGGGTCTTCGGCGTACACCCGCGCCTCGACGGCGTGGCCGGTCAGCACGACGTCTTCCTGGGTGAGCGAAAGCCGCTCGCCGGCCGCCACCCGGACCTGCCACTCGACCAGGTCGAGCCCGGTGACCAGCTCGGTGACCGGGTGCTCGACCTGCAGGCGGGTGTTCATCTCCATGAAGAAGAACTCGTCCGGGTCGTGCGCCGACAGGATGAACTCGACGGTGCCCGCGCCGACGTACCCGACCGAGCGCGCGGCCTCGACCGCCGCCGAGCCCATCTTTTCGCGCGTCGCGGGATCCAGCAGCACCGACGGCGCTTCCTCGATGATCTTCTGGTGCCGCCGTTGCAGGCTGCACTCGCGCTCGCCGAGGTGGATCACCGTGCCGTGGGTGTCGGCCAGCACCTGGATCTCGATGTGCCGCGGCGTCGTGACGAACCGCTCCATCAGCAGCGTGTCGTCCCCGAAGGAACCGAGCGCCTCACGCCGTGCCGACTCGATGGCGGCGGCCAATTCGGACTCGGCGTGCACCAGCCGCATGCCCTTGCCGCCACCGCCCGCGGACGGCTTGAGCAGCAGCGGGTACCCGACTTTCGCCGCCGCCGAAGCGAACCCTCCGGCCGGGATGTCCACATCGGACGCGCCGGGCACCACTGGAACTCCCGCGGCGGACACCGTCGCCTTGGCGCGGATCTTGTCGCCCATGGCGTCGATCGCCGCCACCGGCGGGCCGATGAACACCAGCCCGGCGGCTTCGCAGGCCCGCGCGAACTCGGCGTTCTCCGCCAGGAAGCCGTACCCCGGGTGCACCGCCTGCGCACCGGACGAAACCGCGGCGTCCACGATGGCCGGAATCGAAAGGTAGCTGCGGGACGCCTCGGCCGGACCGATGCGCACCGCGGCATGCGCCTCGCGGACGTGCCGCGCGTCGGCGTCCGCGTCGCTGTACACCGCGACCGCGCGGACACCGAGGGCGCGCAGCGTGCGGATGACCCGGACCGCGATCTCGCCGCGGTTCGCGACCAACACTGAGTCGAACATCATCCCTCACATCCGGAAGACGCCGTAGTTGACGGCAGCCAAGGGCGCGTTCGCCGCGGTCGAAAGCGCGAGGCCGAGCACCGTACGGGTGTCCGCCGGGTCGATCACGCCGTCGTCCCACAGCCGCGCGGTGGAGTAGTACGGGCTGCCCTGCGCCTCGTACTGCTCGCGGATCGGGTCCTTGAACGCCTCTTCGTCCTCTGTGGACCAGTCGCCGCCGCGCGCCTCGATCGAGTCGCGGCGGACCGTCGACAGCACCGACGCCGCCTGTTCGCCGCCCATCACCGAGATCCGCGCGTTCGGCCACATCCACAGGAACCGCGGCGAGTAGGCCCGGCCGCACATCGAGTAGTTGCCCGCCCCGAACGACCCGCCGATCACGACGGTCAGCTTCGGCACCCGCGCGCAGGCCACCGCGGTGACCATCTTCGCGCCGTGCTTGGCTATGCCGCCGGCCTCGTACGCGCGCCCGACCATGAAGCCGGTGATGTTCTGCAGGAACAGCAGCGGGATCGAGCGCTTGTCGCACAGTTCGATGAAGTGCGCGCCCTTCATCGCGGACTCGGCGAAGAGCACGCCGTTGTTCGCGATGATGCCGACGGGGTGGCCGTGGATCCGGGCGAACCCGGTGACCAGCGTCGAGCCGTACTCCTTCTTGAACTCGCCGAACCGGCTGCCGTCGACGATCCGCGCGATGACCTCGCGCACGTCGTACGGCGTGCGCGGGTCGGTAGGAACGACGCCGTACAGCTCGGCCGGATCGGCAACCGGCGCTTCGGTCGGCAGGACGTCCCATGGGCGCGGCGCGCGCGGCCCAAGCGTCGAGACGATGGAGCGGACGATCCGCAGCGCGTGCGCGTCGTCGTCGGCCAGGTGGTCGGTGACGCCGGACTGGCGCGAGTGGACGTCGCCGCCGCCGAGCTCTTCGGCAGTGACGACCTCGCCGGTCGCGGCCTTCACCAGCGGCGGGCCGCCGAGGAAGATCGTGCCCTGGTTCCGGACGATCACGGCTTCGTCGCTCATCGCCGGGACGTACGCGCCGCCGGCGGTGCAGGAGCCGAGCACCGCGGCGATCTGCGGGATGCCGCGCGCGGACATCGTGGCCTGGTTGTAGAAGATCCGGCCGAAGTGTTCACGATCCGGGAAGACCTCGTCCTGCCTGGGCAGGAAGGCGCCGCCGGAGTCCACCAGGTAGACGCACGGCAGGTTGTTGTGCAGCGCGACCTCTTGGGCGCGCAGGTGCTTCTTCACCGTCATCGGGTAGTACGTGCCGCCCTTGACGGTGGCGTCGTTGGCGACGACCACGCACTCGCGGCCGGAGACCCGGCCGACGCCGGTGATGATGCCCGCGGACGGCGCTTCGTCGTCGTACAGTCCGTTCGCGGCCAGCGGCGACAGCTCGAGGAACGGCGAACCCGGGTCGAGCAGCGTGTCGACGCGGTCGCGCGGGAGCAGCTTGCCGCGTTCGACGTGCCGGGTGCGCGCCTTCTCCGGCCCGCCGAGGCGGGCGGCGGCCAACCGTTTGCGGAGGTCCTCGACCAGCTCCGCGTGGGATGTGACGTTGCGGGCGTAGGCCTCGCTGTCCGGGGCAGCCGTAGTCCCCAGTGCCGGCGTGTCCATGGGCTCCCTCGAAGTTAGCGGTCGTTAACCTCCGTTTCGATGTTAGCGACCGCTAACGTGAGTGTCCAGTGGCCGGAATGCCGCGAAGGGCACCCTCGCGAACCTGAGGGCGCCCTTCACGAATCTTCGCAGGAGGCTCAGCCGATCGCCGCCCGCAGCGGCGGGTAGTAGCCGCCCGACTGCCCGGCCACGGTCGGGTGATACGACTCGATCACCGGCCAGGTCAGGCTGTGCAGGTAGTCGCCGGCCGACGAGCAGATGTTGTGCCCGGCGAACGACGGCCGGACGTCGACGAACGTCGCCCCGGCCGAGGCGGCGCGTTGCTGGGTCACCGACGCCAGCGCGTCCGCGCCGGAGTTGATCGCCGAGCGCTTGGTGTCGCTCAGCCCGACCCAGCAGGAGCCGGGCACGGTGTAGAAGCGCGGGTAGGACAGGACGACGAGGCGAGCGCCCGGCGCCTTGGCCTTGATCGCGTTGTAGGTGTTGGTCAGCAGCGGCGGCAGCGTGCCGTTGATGTACGTCTTCGCCGTGTTGACCCGGTTCACGCAGTCCGAGTCACTGCCCAGGGTGCAGGCCTGCATCACGTCGGCGAAGCCGGCGTCGTTTCCGCCCACCGTCACCGTGACCAGCGTGGCGGACGACGGGATCGAATTCGCCTGGCCGATCACGTCGCCGGTCTTGGCCCCGGAGCAGGCCAGGAACGTGAGCGACGTGCCGCTGTGGGCGTTGGTCCACAGCTGCGGATAGGCCTTGGAGCTGCGATAACAGCTCCCGGAACTGCCGTAGCTGCCGGCCCCGACCCCGGAGGAGTAGGAGTCGCCGAGCGCGGCGTAGACGGTCCCGGCGGCATGGGCGAGGCCCGTGACGCCGAGAGTGGCAAGGACAACGGCCCCCAGGGCCGTACTCAACCGTAGAAGGGATCGCCGGAACTTACGGATGGGAACAGCCATGGGTCACTCCTTTGTGACAGGGCCGACTCAAATAGGACAGCAGGTAAAGACCCCACAGGGAACCCCTAGTTACCGGTAGGTAACCCACACGGCCCACGTCGGAAGGAGGAAACACGTGTTAGCGCTCGCTAACCTGCCGCTCTAATATGGCCGGATGGCGGCCAACCCCACGCCCCTCGTGAACGGCGAGAAGGCGAACAGACGTGAACAGATCATGGCCGCGGCCGCCGAGCTGTTCGCGCACCACGGCTTCCACGGCGTCGGCATCGACGACATCGGCGCCGCCGTCGGCATCTCCGGCCCCGCGCTCTACCGGCACTTCCGCAGCAAGGACGCGATCCTCGGCGAGATGCTGAACTCGATCAGCCGCTACCTGCTCGACGGCGGCACCGCGCGGGCGAGCCGGCCGGGCGAGCCGGCCGACACGCTGACCGGGCTCGTCCGGTTCCACGTCGACTTCGCGCTCGCCCACCCGGCGCTGATCACCGTCCAGGAGCGCAACCTCGCGAACCTGACCGACACCGACCGCAAGCAGGTGCGCGCGCTGCAGCGCCAGTACGTGGAGGTCTGGGTCCGCGCGATCCGCGAGGCGGTGCCGGACCTGGGTGAACGGCAGGCGCGGTCGGCGGCACACGCCGTGTTCGGATTGATCAACTCGACACCGTACAACCGCCATCTCAGTGACGACGAACTCGCCGGGCTGCTCTGCCGGCTCGCGCTGGGTGCCCTTCGCGCGGCTGGATGACCGACCCGGATCAAGGTATCCCCACGAGGGCCGTCGCTGGTGTTTGATGGGGCACGTGGACCCGGACTGGAACGAGCGGCTCGTCGAGAAGGCCCAGCGCGCGTTGACCGCGCTGAGCGTCGGTGACGACGCCGAAGCCCTCGTCGAGGTCGCCCCGACGGCCGTCGAACCGCAGGCCCGCGCGGACGAGACGAAGGCCCTGATGCTGCTGCTGTTCGGCGAGTGCAGCGCGATGGTCTCCACCCTCGGCGACGGGGGCAGCGCGCCGGTGAAGGTCCAGGTCTTCGACGAGGACGGTGAAGAGGTCTCGATCGACCAGGCCGACCCGCCGGTGCGGACCGCGGTGCGGACGTTGCTCGCGGAGGTGCACGGCAACACGGAGGCGGCGCAGGAGCAGGTGGAGATCGCCCTGGCCAACGCGGCGCCGGACGAGGTCGACAGCCTGGTCCTGCAGGCGCTCCGCTGGACGATCCGGCTGTCGGTGGAGTGCCTGGACCGCGACCTCCCGGTGGCCCCCTGGATCTCGGAAGCCGTCTCGGACTGAACGGCACTAGCCCAGCAGGGCCTTCACCAGCGCCGCGATCTGGCTCGTCTCGATGAGGAACGAGTCGTGGCCGTACGGCGAGGAGACCACCGACGGCTTCGCCGCCCCGGCGATCCCCGCCGCGATCTCCGCCGACTGGTACAGCGGGTAGAGCCGGTCGCTGTCGACGCCGCCGACCACCGCCCGGGCCGTCACGCGGCCCAGCGCCGCCGCCACGCCGCCGCGGCCGCGGCCGATGTCGTGGGTGTTCATCGACTCCGTCAGCACCACGTAGCTGTTCGCGTCGAACCGCCGCGCCAGCTTGCGGGCGTGGTGGTCCAAATAGGACTCGACGGCGAACCGCCCGCCCCGCAGGGGATCTTCCGGCCCCTGGTGGGTCCGGCCGAACCGCTGGGCCAGCTCGGGCTCGCTGCGATAGGTGACGTGCGCGATCCGCCTCGCGATGCCGAGGCCGCGGTGGGGTCCCGCCGACGCCGAGTAGTAGTCGCCGCCGTGGAAATCCGGGTCGCCGCGGATCGCGTGCAGTTGCGGCGCCGCCCAGGCGATCTGCTCGGCCGACGCACGGGCCGTCGACGCCAGCACCAGCACCGACGCCACCCGCGAGGGCAGCGACACCGCCCACTCCAGCGCGCGCATCCCGCCCATGGACCCGCCGACGACGGCGGCCCAGCGGGAAACGCCCAGCGCGTCCGCCAGCACCGCCTCGGCCGCGACCTGGTCCCGCACCGTCACCACCGGGAACCGGCTGCCCCACGGTTTCCCGGACGGGTCCGGCGACGACGGCCCGGTCGACCCCTGGCAGCCGCCCAGTACGTTCGGGACGACGACGAAGAACTCGCTCGTGTCCACGGCCTTCCCGGGCCCGATCAGCGCGTCCCACCAGCCCGCGCTGGGATGTCCCGGCTCGAGAGGCCCGGCCGCGTGGCTGTCCCCGGTCAGCGCGTGCTCGACCAGGATCGCGTTGGACGCGTCCGAGTTCGGCGTCCCCCACGTCTCGTACGCCAGGGTGAACCCCGGCAGCACGCCACCGGCCTCCAGCGCGAGCGCGCCGGGGCCGGTGACGAACTTCCGGCGGCCCGGCGGATCGCCGATCCGCCAGGCGCCGGTGACGGGCTCATCCGTCACAGTTCCGCCTTGGCCGCCCGGAATCCGGCCTCCAGGTCGGCCTTGAGGTCTTCGATCCCTTCCAGCCCGACGGCGAGCCGGACCAGCCCGGGCGTCACGCCGCTGGTCAGCTGCTCCGCCGGGCTGAGCTGGCTGTGGGTGGTCGACGCCGGGTGCACGATCAGGCTGCGGACGTCGCCGATGTTCACCAGCTGGCTGTGTAGTTGGGTGCCGTCGACGAACTTCCGGCCTGCCGCAATGGCACTGTCGCCGCCGCGCAAATCGAACGACAGGACCGCGCCCGCGCCGCGCGGCAGGTACTTCCGCGCGGCGGAGTAGAACGGGCTCGACGGCAGGCCGGCGTAGTACACCTTTTCGACCTCGTCGCGCTGTTCGAGCCACTCGGCCAGCGCCTGCGCGTTCGAGACGTGCCGCTCGAGGCGCAGCGACAGCGTCTCGATGCCCTGCAGGATCAAGAAGCTGTTCAACGGCGCGATCGCGGCGCCGGTGTCGCGCAGGATCTGGACACGCGCCTTCGCCGCGTACGCGCCGGGGCCGAGCGCCTCCCAGTACTTCAGGCCGTGGTAGCTCGGGTCGGGCTGGTTGAAGCCCGGGAACTTCGCCGGGTCCTTGCCGAAGTCGAACGTGCCGCCGTCGACCAGCACGCCGGCCACCGTCGTGCCGTGCCCGCCGAGGTACTTCGTCGCGGAGTGCACGACGACGTCGGCGCCGTGCTCGATCGGGCGCAGCAGGTACGGCGTCGGCACGGTGTTGTCGACGACGAGCGGGACGCCGGCCTCGTGCGCGACGTCGGCGACGCCGCGGATGTCGAGGACGTTGCTGCCCGGGTTGGCCAGCGTCTCGCCGAAGAACAGCTTCGTGTTCGGCCGGACGGCGGCGCGCCACTGGTCCAGGTCGTCCTGGTCGTCGATGAACGTGACCTCGACGCCGAGCTTCGGCAGCGTGTAGTGGAAGAGGTTGTAGGTGCCGCCGTAGAGCGACGGGCTCGAGACGAAGTGGTCGCCCGCGCTCGCGAGGTTGAGGATCGCCGCCGTGGTCGCGGCCGAGCCGGACGCGAACGCCAGCGCGGCGACCCCGCCTTCGAGCGCCG
Source organism: Amycolatopsis sp. NPDC051128 (assembly GCF_040682715.1). Classification (NCBI taxonomy): domain Bacteria; kingdom Bacillati; phylum Actinomycetota; class Actinomycetes; order Pseudonocardiales; family Pseudonocardiaceae; genus Amycolatopsis; species Amycolatopsis sp. NPDC051128. Next base: position 106,542 of record NZ_JBFBBN010000032.1, read on the forward strand.
CGAGCCGCTGCTCCAGGACGTCCTGGGTCGGGTTCATGATCCGCGTGTAGATGTTGCCGGCCTCGGCGAGGCTGAACAGGTCGGCGCCGTGCTGGCTGTCGCGGAAGACGTACGACGTCGTCTGGTAGATCGGCGTGGCCCGCGCGCCCGTGGCCGGGTCCGGCGCGGCGCCCGCGTGGATCTGCTTGGTCTCGAAGGACCACGCCGAGGTCTCGTCCGCGCTCATCGGTTCTCCTTGCGGCTCAAGGGGTTCATCTGGCGGCTGCCGCCACCGAAGCTACTTCGGCCGAACGGGGCCCCCAACCGTTCTCACGCCCTGGGAGCAGGACACCCTTGCAAACCAAATCTCTCTGTGTCTAAGATATTTCTCAAGGGAGATTCACAGGTATGGAGGTAGTCATGGGTGAGCGGGTTCAGGTCCTCGTCGTCGGGGCCGGGCTGGGGGGCTTGTCGGCGTCGCTGTTCCTGGCGCGGAACGGGGTGGACGTCGTGACCGTCGAGCGGCACCCCGGAACGTCGATCCACTCGCGGGCCGCCGGGCAGAACTGGCGCACGATGGAGCTGTTCCGCTGGGCGGGCATCGACCGCGAGGTGCTGGCGGCGAGCCCGCGGGCGTCGCAGGGACTGCGGATCACCGTCGCGACCAGCCTGGCCGGCCGGGTGCTGCACCGGCTCGTGGAAGACGGCAGCGAGTTCGACGTCTCGGCCACGACGACGCTGCCCGCCGGCATGGCCGGGCAGGACGTCGTCGAGCCGATCCTGCTGGCGCACGCGGAGAAGGCCGGCGCGCGGATCAGGTTCCGCACCGAACTGGTCGAGCTGACGCAGGACGACGACGGCGTCACCGCGACGCTGCGGCACCGCGACTCCGGCGAGGAGACGGTGGTGCGCGCGGACTACGTCGTCGCGGCGGACGGCGGCCGCAGCGGGATCCGGCAGCGGCTGGGCATCGGGACCACCGGGATGGACGCGCTGAGCCACTGCCTCGGCGTGGTGTTCGACGCCGACCTCGGCGACCGCGTCAAGTCCGGCGTGACCGACCTGTTCTACCTTCAGCACCCCGAGTTCACCGCCGGGCTGGTGAACACCGACGTGCCGAACCGGTACGTCTTCGCGCCGGACTACTTCCCGGAAAAGGGCGAGAGCCCGGCCGACTTCGCCCACGACCGGCTGGTCGCGATGATCCGCGCCGCCACCGACCTGCCGGACCTGGAGCCCGAGGTCGTCTGGACCGGCTCGTGGGAGATCGCCGCGCGGCTCGCCGACCGGTTCGCCTCGGGGCGGGTGTTCCTGGTCGGTGACGCGGCCAAGGTGACGCCGCCGACCGGCGGGCAGGGCGGCAACACCGCGGTCGGCGACGCGGCGGACATCGCGTGGAAGCTCGCCGCGGTGCTTCGCGGCGAAGCGGGTCCGGCGCTGCTCGACACCTACGAAGCCGAGCGGAAGCCGATCGCGCGGATGATCATCGACACGTCGCTGCACAACATGAAACAGCGCATGCACCCCGACCTGGACGTCTCCGGGCTGACCGAGCCGGTGGACCTCCTGGCCGCCATCCTGGCGTTCCGCTACCGCTCGACCGCGGTGCTGCCGGAGGAGCCGGACGACGGCGAGCGCGTCGAGGACGTGCACGCGCCGACCGGGCGGCCGGGGTTCCGGGCGCCGGGGATGGAGTCCACTGTGGACCTTCTCGGCCACTCGTGGGTCCTGCTGTGCGCGGGTGACGGGACACGCTGGGCCCCGGCCGCGACGAACGTCGCGGCGGAAACCGGCATTCGCCTCGACTGCCACGTGATCGAGGACAGCGCGTTCGCGGCGAAGTACGGCCTGGCGCCGGGCGGCGCTTCCCTCGTGCGCCCGGACGGCGTCGTCGCGTGGCGGGCGAAGGAGCCGGTCGAGGACCCGGCAGGCGAGCTTTGGCGAGTCCTGACCGCGGTCCTGTCCCGCTAGCCGCACTACCGCGACATGCGCCGGTGGGCGGCCCTACCGAGCCGTCCACCGGTTTCTCGGCGAGAATGACCACGTGGTGTCGGTACGCAGCGTGGTCGACCGGGTGGGGCCGACGCTGCTCCACGTGCTCCAGCTGCCCGACGACTCCCCCGCGGTCGCCGACGTCGTCATCGCCGAGCCCGGCGGCGCGGTCACCCTGGCGGCGGGCGACCTCGTCCTCGGCGTCGCCACGACCGGGCCCGAAGACGCCGCCGAGCTGGTGAAACAGAGTGCCGGGCAGGGTGCGGCGGCCGTCCTCCTCAAGCCGCCGCTGGCCGCGAAGCCCGCGGTGAAACGGGCCGCGAAAGCCAGCGGGATCGCGCTCGTCCAGGTGCACGCGGCGACGTCGTGGGCGCAGCTCGTCTGGCTGCTGCGGACCGTCCTCGACGCTCTCGCCGACGAGTCCGACAACCTCGACCCCGGCTCCGGCGACCTGTTCCGGCTGGCCGACGCCGTCGCCGCGGTCGTCGACGCGCCGGTGACCATCGAGGACACCAACTCGCGCGTGCTCGCCTACTCCGCGCGGCAGGACCTCACCGACCCCGCGCGGGTCGCCACGATCATGGGCCGCCGCATCCCGGACGACGTGCTCGCGCGGTTCCGGTCGCGCGGGGTGTTCCGCGAGCTGTCCCGCGGCCGGCAGACGATCTTCGTGCCCGCCCAGCGTGACGGCACGCTGCCGCGGCTGATCGTGCCGATCCGGATGGGCGGCGAGCTGCTCGGGTCGATGTGGGCGGTGGTCGCCGGACCGGTGTCCGACGAGCGCGCGGCCGCGTTCGCCGACGCCGCCCCGGTCGTCGCGCTGCACCTGCTGCGCCGCCGCGCGCACACCGACGCGCAGCGCCGCGCGTCCGCCGAGCTGCTGCGCGCGGTGCTCGAAGGCCGGGCGAACCCGCGGAAGGCGATGGCGGAGCTCGACCTGTCCGACGAGCCGCACCGCGTGGTCGTCATCGAGGTCACGGGCGGTGATGGGCGTGACGCCGAAGGCCTGCGGCTCGCGCTGCTCGAACGGATCTCCCAGGGCATCGGCAGCCGTCCGGTGACGACCGAGCTGGCCGGGCTGCTCTACGCCGTGGTCCCGGACCGCGCCGGGGCCGGCGGCTGGGCCGAGCTGCGGCAGGCGCTGGCCACGCAGCCGGCGTCCCGGCGCGGCGGGGCCCCGCGGGCGGCGGCGGGCGCGCCCGGCGAGATCGGCGATCTCTCGGTGTCGCGCGCCCAGGCCGACGAAGCGCTCGGCCTGCTGCGCGCCGAACTCCTCGCCGAACGCGTGATCGCCTTCGACGAAGCCTGGACGGCGTTGACGCTGCACCGCGGCGCGACGGCGGCGTCCGCGGCGAAGGTCGCGGAGCTCGGCCCGCTGGGCGCCCTGCGCGCGCACGACGAAACGGGCAAGGCCGGCTACGTCGAGACGCTCTACGCGTGGCTGCGGCACCCCGGCGACCCGCGGGCGGCGGCGCGGGAGCTGCGGATCCACCCGAACACCCTGCGGTACCGGATGCGGAAGCTCCTGGAACTGGTGCCGATGGACCTCGAGGACCCCGACGTCCGGCTGGCGCTGATCACCCAGCTGGTCGCCGTACGCTGGAGCTGATGGGCCATTCGGCCCAGTGTTTGACTTATGCGTTACGCCGCATGGATCGCGCCGATCGTTCCGATTGTCTTTTCCAGCCGAAAGATGGTGGATTCCGAAGATCGTGTGCCGCATTTTCTCTTCACCACCCCGGGTGCCCGGGTCGTTGCAAGAGGAGTTCCTCCATGAGCAGTTCGGAGCGGTTCGGTAAGGCCATCAAGCTGGGCGCGGTGTCCGCGCTCTCCCTGGTCGCCCTGGTCGTCCCGGCCGCAGGAGCCGGGGGCGCCGTCGCGGCGCCGAGCGGCGACTGCTTCACCCCCACGCACGCCGCGGACCGCGGCAAGGACGGGCACGCCGACTCGGTGTCCCCGGCCGAGGCGGCCCGCATCGAAGCGGACATGCAGAGCAAGCTCGCCGGCAAGCGGACCGCGCTGTCGGCCGAGGCCGCCGCCGCGGTGTCGATCCCGGTGTACTTTCACGTGATCACCAGCGGCTCGACCGGCAACCTGCCGTCGTCGGCCATCACCAAGCAGATCTCGGTGCTCAACAGCGCCTACGCTTCGAGCGGCTTCAGCTTTTCGCTGGTGAGCACGGACTACACGAACAATTCGACCTGGTACAACGGCATCACCGACGGCACGTCGGCCGAGCGCAACATGAAGAACGCGCTGCGCAAGGGCGGCAAGAACGCGCTGAACATCTACACCGCCAAGCTCGGCGACGACCTGCTCGGCTGGGCGACGTTCCCGTCGAACTACAGCTCGCAGCCGAAGCTCGACGGCGTCGTCCTCCTCGACGAGTCGCTGCCCGGCCGTTCGGCGGCGAACTACAACGAGGGCGACACGGCCACGCACGAGGTCGGCCACTGGATGGGGCTGTACCACACGTTCCAGGGCGGCTGCTCCGGTTCGGGCGACTACGTGGCGGACACCCCGGCCGAAGCCACGGCGACGTCCGGCTGCCCGACGACCAAGGACACCTGCACCTCGACGGGCAAGGACCCGGTGCACAACTTCATGGACTACAGCTACGACAGCTGCATGTACGAGTTCACCGCGGGTCAGGCCACGCGGATGAACAACGCGTGGTCGGCCTACCGCGCCTGACGTCCGCTCCCGCGGCAAAGGCCGTGAATGTCGCATTGAGGGACTTCAAGTCCCTCAATGCGACATTCACGGACACCGAACGCCCCCCGGGTAGTGGCGCGGGGATGAACCCCCGGGCCCCCCCCCCCCACACGCCCCCCCCCCCCCACATGG
>NZ_JBFBBN010000033.1:0-107266 GCF_040682715.1 Amycolatopsis sp. NPDC051128
CCTCGCGTCGTCCGGTGCCACTTCCTCGGCTGCTGACCGTCCGCCGAAAGCCGTGAATGTCGCATTGAGGGACTTCAAGTCCCTCAATGCGACATTCACGGACTTGCGAGGATCAGATGACGGCGCCGTCGTCCTCGGGGGTCTTCGGCGGCAGCCACGAGTTGCCCGGGACGCCCCACTTGTTGGACTTCAGCATCTTCTTCGCGGCGCGCGCGTGCCGCCCGACCAGGCGGTCGAGGTAGATGAAGCCGTCGAGGTGGTCGGTCTCGTGCTGCAGGCAGCGCGCGAAGTAGCCGGTGCCCTCGACCTCGATCGGGTTGCCCTCGACGTCGAAGCCGGTCACCTTCGCCCACTTCGCGCGGCCCGTCGGATACGACTCGCCGGGCGCCGACAGGCAGCCTTCCCAGTCGTCGTCCGGGTCCGGCATGGTCTCCGGGATCTCCGACGTCTCGAGCCGCGGGTTGACGACGACGCCCTTGTGGCGGACGCCCTCGTCGTCCGGGCAGTCGTACACGAACACCCGCAGGCCGAGGCCGATCTGGTTGGCCGCGAGGCCGACGCCCTCGGCGGCGTACATCGTCTCGAACATGTCGTCGACGAGCGTGCGCAGCTTCTCGTCGAACTCGGTGATCTCCCGAGTCGGCTGGTGCAGCACGGGCTCGCCCGCGATCACGATGGGGTGGATGGTCACGGCGAGGCAGTTTAGTCGGACCCTTCTGGTAGACCTGCATCAGACCGTGACGCGCCGACGCGGATGCCCACGTCGGCGGGCGGTTTCGTGGTTGAATGGCGCCCGCGGAAGCGCTAGGTCTGATTCGCCATGACGCCCGATTGAGGGGGACTCGGATGGACGCCGCGGAGTCGATGGCTGAGCCGCAGCCGTCGCCGCCGAAGCCCGTGCCCGGCTTGACCGAACGCGAGATCGAGATTCTCGCCTTCGAGCGTCAGTGGTGGCGGCACGCCGGAGCGAAGGAGAACGCCATCCGCGAACGGTTCTCGTTGTCGGCAACGCGCTACTACCAGCTGCTGAACAAGCTGCTGGAGAAGCCGGAGGCGATCGAGGCCGACCCGATGCTGGTGAAGCGGCTGCGCAAGACGCGCGCCACCCGCCAGCGCAAGCGTGGGGCCCGGCGACTGGGGATCGAGCTGAAATGAGCGTCTTTTCGGGACTGTCCCGGCCGATGAAGGCCGCGGGGGTCGCGCTGATCGGCATCGCCATCGTGGCCGCCGTCATCGGCGGGATCTCCGCGCTGAGCGGGGGCGACGGGGCCAACCAAGCCGGGCCGAGCGGCACGTCGACCCAGCCGGGCACGTCCGGCGGCACGTCCACGCCACCGACCACGTCTTCGCCGTCGAGCCCGCCGCCGTCGACTTCGCCGTCACCCACCCCGCCGGCGCCGACCTCCCCGCCGCCGGGCCAGCCGACGTCGCCCGCCCCCGGCCGGCCGGGCGGTGACCAGCAGGCGTCCAACAAGTGGGTGACGCTGCGGGTGTTCAACAACTCGACGATCAAGGGCCTCGCGGCCCGCGCGGCGGACGACTTCCGCGGCGGCGGCTGGAACGTCATCGACGTCAGCAACTACTCGCAGGGCATCATCCCGGAGACGAAGGCGTACTACCGCCCGGGCACCGACGAGGAAGCCGCGGCCAAGCAGCTCGCGCAGGAGTTCGGCTTCAAGGCCGAGCCCCGCTTCCCGGGGATCGAGAACGCGAGCCCCGGCGTGATCGTCATCGTGACGAACAACTACCAGTCCGGCCACAAGGGCTGACCCAGACCTCACGAGTTCCGGCCTCAATCACGCGAGATCCGGGTCAAATCACGCGAGTTACCCGGCTTGGGTCTTCGCGTAGGCCTCCAGCGCCGCCAGCTGACCCGGGTCGAGACTCGGGCGGACCGTCTTCCGGGCCGCCTCCAGGTGCGCCGCGGTGACTTCGCGGGCCTCCAGGGACTCGCGCATCGCCGTCAGCGCCGCTTCGCGGATCAGCGCCGCGCAGTCGGCCGCCGAGTAACCGTCCAGAGTGGACGCCACCGCGGCCAGGTCGACGTCCGGAGCCAGCGGGGTGTTCTTCGAGCTCGCCCGCAGGATCGCGGCGCGGGCCTCGGCGTCCGGCGGCGGTACGTAGACGCGGCGCTCCAGCCGTCCCGGCCGCAGCAGCGCCGGATCGACCAGCTCCGGCCGGTTCGTCGCGCCCAGGACGACGACTTCGCGCATCGGCTCGACGCCGTCGAGCTCGGTCAGCAGCGCCGCGACCACGCGGTCGGCGACCCCCGAGTCGGACGACTGGCCGCGACGTGGCGCCAGCGCGTCGATCTCGTCCAGGAAGATCAGCGACGGCGCGGCCTCCGCGGCCCGGCGGAACAGCTCGCGCACCGCGCGTTCCGACTCGCCGACCCACTTGTCCATCAGCTCGGCGCCCTTGACCGCGAAGACGTTCAGCGCGCCGGTGCCGGCCAGCGCCCGCACCAGGAACGTCTTGCCGCCACCGGGCGGCCCGTACAACAGCACTCCGCGCGGCGGCTCGACGCCGAGCCGGGCGAACGAGTCCGGGTACCGCAGCGGCCACAGCACGGCTTCGGTGAGGGACTGCTTGACGTCGGCCATGTCGCCGACGTCGTCCAGAGTCAGCCCGCCGGTGGCCAGGTTGTCCGAAGTGGACATCGACACCGGCCGGACGGTGGCCAGCGCGTCCAAGAGGTCCTGCTGCGAGATCCGCGGCTCGTCGTCGTCACGCTGGCGCAGCGCCGCTCGCAGCGCCGCGTCCCGCCGGAGCGCGATCAGGTCCGCCGCCACGAACCCCGGCGTCCGCTCGGCGAGGACGCCGCAGTCGATGCCCGTGTCGAGCGGGACGTCGCGGAGCAGGACGTTCAGCAGTTCCCGCCGGGTCTTCGCGTCCGGCAGCGCCAGGCCGAGTTCGCGGTCGAGCAGGTCGGCGGCCCGCAGCCGCGGATCGGCGGACTCCGCGCGGGCCGTGGTGGCGACGACGGCGAACCGCTCGCGCCGCAGCACCGTCCGCAGCTCCTCCAGCACGACCGTGGCGACCGGCGGCGGCGTAGCCGCGGGCAGCAGCGCGTCGACGTCGGTGAGCAGCAGCACCGAGGGCCCCTCCGCCGCGCGGATCGCCTCGCGCAGGCGCGCCACCGCGACGTTCGGGTCCAGCACCGCGAGGTTCGGCGCGGCCACCGGCACCACGCGGATGTCCGCCTCGTGGGCCACCGACCGCACCAGCGTCGCCTTGCCGACGCCTTCGGGGCCGGACAGCAGCACGCCGAGATGGGCGGGCGCGCCCAGCCGCGCCAGCAGTTCCGGCCGGTGGAACGCCAGGTCGAACCACTCGGCGAGCTTGCGCGCGGCCGCTTCGGCGCCGATCAGGTCGGCCAGCGGCACAACCGGCTCGGCAGCCTCCTCGACCGTCGCGGTCGCTTCGTCTTCGACGATCTCGGCGTCGATCCACTCCTCGGCCGCGGTCACGGCGGAGGTGCGGACGAGCGCGGTCGCCGTCCGGGGCGCGGCGGGCTCGGGCGCCGGCCGCGCGCCGTCGCGCCAGGTGACCACAGTGGACGGTCCGACGGCCACGGGGCCGGCCGGCTCGGTCGCGGTGACGGTGAGCAGCTCGTTCGTCCAGGTCGCGCCGATGGCGCGGGACAGCTGGCCGCGCAGGCCGGCGGGGTCGGACCCCGGCGTCGGCGCGAGGTCCTGCGGCAGCAGCGAAACGGCGTCGCCGACGGTGAGCACCTTGCCGATCAGGGCCAGCCGCAGCATGTGCGGGCTGACCGAGACGCTGGCGAGCCGCGAGCCCGCGACGGTCACCGTCCTGGCCGCCGCGACCTCGGCCGGCGAGACCACGACCTCGGAGCCCTCGGTGACGCCGAGGTTCGACATCGTGACGTCGTCGGTGAGCACCACCCCCGGCACGCCGGTCTCCTCGGCGGGCGCCGCGAGCGCGGCGCTGACCCGGGCGCCGGTGAGGTGCACGGCGTCCCAGGCCCGCAGGCCCAGCGCGTCGAGGACTTCGGGATGCAGCCGGACGACGCCGCGGCGGGTGTCCAGCGCGGACGGCGTGTGCCGGACGGTCAGCGTGATCTGCGGGTGGCTCACGCCGTTCACCCTAGCGAGCCGGGGGCCTCGGAGGAGCCGATGTCCCGCCGATCCCGCGAGATGCCCCCTGGCTCACGCGTGCTGCCCCGCTGATCACGCGTGATCGCCGTACCGGAACAGCGAACTCGCGTGCCTGGACGGACGACTCGCGTACCTGGCGGGTCGGTTCGCGTGATCAGCGGGCGATCTCGCGTGATTGGGCGCGTGTCTCGCGTGATTGGGGGCGTGTTTCGCGTGATTGGGGGCGTGTTTCGCGTGATTGGGGGCGTAACTCGCGTGATTGGCGGGGACTTACTTGCGGCGGAGGCCGATCTGGCGCCAGGAGCGGCGCCGCGGGCCTTGGCCGTTTTCGCCGGAGCCGCGGGGGGTGCGGACGAACTCGCCGTTGCGGGGCAGGCGGACCGCGCGCATCGCCGCGCCCGCCACCCGGCGCCGCAACGGCGGGCGCAGACCCAGGCGGCGCGACGAGCGGGCCCGGCGGATCGCGCGGCGTTCGCGCGGCGGGACCGTCCAGGCCTCCGGGTGCGCGGCCAGCCAGCGGTGCCGGTGGATCGAGTACGGGATGTGCGCCAGGTACAGGATCATCGCGGCGACCAGCGCGACCAGCGGGAACTGGATGATCGCCGCGGCGAGCAGGGCGACGCCGATCAGCAGCGGGGCGATCGCCTTGGCCGGCGCCTTGACCGTCTTCAGCGACAGCGTCGGGATGCGGCTGATCAGCAACGCGGCGATGGCGACCGTCCACCCCCACACGACGTACTGCGACGACCACCAGCCCGTGCCCCACTGCAGCCAGGCCACCAGCGGCAGCATCGCGAGCAGGCCGCCCGCGGGCGCCGGGACGCCGACGAAGAACTCGCTCGCGTACGGCGGCTGTTCGGTGTCGTCCAGCAGCGTGTTGAACCGGGCGAGCCGCAGGATCATGCAGACGGCGAAGATCAGCGACGCCACCCAGCCGATCCGGTCCGCGCCGGTCTGCCACACGTAGATGACCAGCGCCGGCGCGACGCCGAACGAAATGCCGTCGGACAGCGAGTCCAGCTCCGCGCCCATCTTCGACGTCGCGTCGAGCAGGCGGGCGATCCGGCCGTCCAGGCTGTCGAGCACCGCCGCGATGCCGATCGAGGCGATGGCCATCGCGTAGTTCTTGGTCAGCGCGAACTGCACGGCCGACAGGCCCGCGCACAGCGCCAGCACGGTGATGGCGTTCGGCAGCAGCCGGACGCCGGGGGTGGTCACGCGGACCATCGATCAGCCTTCCGAAAGCGACACGGGCGCGGCGGGGAGTTCGGCGATCACCGTCTCGCCGCCGACCGTGCGCTGGCCCTTCGCGACCAGCACCCGCGAACCCGGCGGGAGGTAGAGGTCGACCCGCGAGCCGAAGCGGATGATGCCGTACGTCGCGCCGGCGCCGACCTTGTCGCCCTCGCGGATCTCGCAGAGGATGCGGCGCGCGACGAGCCCGGCGATCTGCACGACGACGAGCTCGTGGCCGTCTTCGGTGCGCATCAACACGGAGTTGCGTTCGTTGTCCTCGCTCGCCTTGTCCAGGTCCGCGGAGAGGAACTTGCCCGGCCGGTAGGCGACCCGCTCGATCACGCCGTTCGCCGGCACGCGCTGGACGTGCACGTCGAACACCGAGAGGAACACGGACACGCGCATCCGCGGCTCGGCGGGCAGGCCGAGCTCGGCGGGCGGGACGGCCTCTTCGATCAGCGACACGAGACCGTCGGCCGAGGCCAGTGCCACGCCGTCACGCGGCGGCGGGACCCGCTTCGGCTCGCGGAAGAACGCGGCCGTCGCCACGGTCGCGAGCGCGCCGACGAGGCCGAGGCGCTTGGAGAACCGGCGCGCGAGCAGTGTCGCGGCGACACCGCCCGCCACGAACGGGCGGCCGGCGGGGTGCATCGGCGGCAGCGTTTCGCGAGCGAGCTGAAGGGCGTGCGCGACGGGGTTGCCGGCGGGCTCCGGCCGGGTGCCGCTCATGGTCGGGTCCCCTGGTTTCGTGTCGGAAGAACGGGTCGGCGCCGGGGTCCGGCGGCCGCGTACGGGCGCCCCCACGCTACCGCTGCCCCAGGTGAGCGTGTCCGTGCGCCCCTGGTCGCACCTCCGCGAGGGTGTCACCACGGCGGGTGAGAATGATCGTTTTCGGTAACGCAAGGTCGATTTCACCGATAACTCTCGGTAGTTGACGCCGTTCGGGGCGCTGCTCGCCGCTCGCCGCCCGACCTGTGAGGGAACCGATGACCGACCGCCACGATCCCGCCAGAGCCCGGCTCGGCGAGCTGCTGGGCGCGTGGCGTCAGGAGATCGACGAGGTTCCCGTGCCACCGCTCGTGGATTTGGCGCACGCGGTCGAGATCGTCAGCGAGGCGTTGAGGCGAAGCCGGGTGCATGCGCCCCCCGACGGCGCATGCACCCGGCCGCGGGATCCGGGTCTGCGAGATGTGCAGAAGGGCACACTTTAGCCGGTTGAGCGGCGTTGATCACGGTTCGTCCGGCAAAAGTTACAAACGGTCACTCGAACGTCGGCCAAGGCTGGTCAAGAGCCGCAGGATCGCCAGCAGCACGACGGCGCCGAGGATGGCCACGCCGAAGCTGGGGAAGTCGAAGTCGAACGTCTTCGCCTGGCCGGTCGCGAGCCGGTAGAGCAGCCCTCCGAGCGCCGCGCCGACCACCCCCACGAGCACGCTGACCAGGCAACCCTGCCGGCGCCGGGCCCGGCCGCCGACGACCAGGTTGGCGGCCCAGCCGACGATCGCGCCGAAGAAGACCCATGCGACGAAACCCATGACGAGAGCTTACGGGAGCGGACGCACAAGAGATATTGCACAAGAACTCTTGTGCAACTACTCTTGTGTGCATGTCCGAGGAGAACATTCGCAACGTCCGCGATTCGAAAGTCCTTGCGGCGATGTCGCACCCGCTACGCCGTCGGCTGCTCGACCTGCTCCGCCTGGACGGCCCCGCCACGGCGTCGATGCTCGCCGAGAAGACCGGTCAGGCGGTGGGCAACGTGAGCCACCACCTCAAGGTGCTGGCAGCCAGCGAATTCATCGAAGAGGCGCCGGAGCTGGCCCGTGACCAGCGCGAACGGTGGTGGCGCCGGATCGTGGACGGATTCCGTTGGGCTGCGTCGGACTTCCCCGACGACCCGATCGCCGAAGCCGCCGAGCAGCTCAGTCTCGAACACCAATCGGCCGTGTACCGAGAATGGCTGACCCGGCGCGATTCCGAGCCGGAGCCTTGGCGCTCGTCGGGAGCGTTCAGCGTGGACCATTGGGCGAAGATGTCCGTCGCCGAGCTTCGCGAGCTGGACGAGCGGATCATCGCGTTGTTCACCGAGTACTCGAACCGGGAGATCCCCGACGATGGTGAGGAGCGGCGTCCCGTCTTCCTCGTCGGCCGGGCATCGGTGGGTCAGCCGTGAAGGGGCTCTGGGGGAACAGGGACTTCCGGCTGCTCTGGACCGGCGAGACCACCAGCATGCTCGGCAGCATGGTCGCGAGCACGGCGTTGCCGCTGGTCGCGGTGGTCACGCTCCAAGCGAGCACCTTCCAGGTCGCGCTGCTGACGGCGGTGGCCTGGCTGCCCTGGCTGGTGATCGGCCTGCCCGCCGGCGCGTGGGTCGACCGGCTGCCGAAGCGCCCGATCATGCTGGCCTGCAACACCGTGTCGATGGCGGTGTTCGGCAGTGTCCCGCTCGCCGCCGTGTTCGGGCTGCTGACCATGCCGTACCTGCTGGCCGCCGCTCTGCTCGGCGGTGTCGCGAAAGTCTTCTTCACCCTCGCCTACCGGGCTTACCTGCCGGTCCTGCTCGGCCGGGACGACCTCCTGGAAGCCAACGCGAAGCTGCAGGGCAGCGAGTCCGCGACGCAGGTCGGCGGGCCGGGCCTGGCCGGGCTGCTGGCGCAGGCGTTCGGCCCGGTCAGCGGCATTCTCGCGGACGCGGTCAGCTTCGGCGTCTCCGTGCTGTGCGTGCGCGCGATCCGGGTCCGCGAGACCGTGGCTCCGGCGGCGCGGACGCCGTTGCGCAGCCAGATCGGCGAGGGCCTGCGGTTCGTCGCCGGCGACCGGTACCTGCGGTCGCTGATGGTGTTCGGCGCGGTTTCGAATCTCGCGCTGACCGGCTACAGCTCCATCCAGATCGTCTTCCTCGCCCGCACGCTCGGCGCCGAACCCGGCCTGGTCGGCCTGGTCCTGGCGCTCGCCGCGTCGGGCGGAGTGCTCGGGGCGGCGCTGGCCGGACGGCTCGGCGCGCGGTTCGGCACCGCCCGCGCGTTCCTGCTGTGCGAGGTGGCCGCGGCGCCGATGATGCTGCTCGGCCCCCTGAGCGGACCGGGTTGGGGGCTCGTGCCGTTCGTGCTCGGCGTGTTCGGCGTCTGCGCGGGTGTCGTCGCCTCGAACGTGCTGACCGCGACGTTCCGGCAGCGGTACTGCCCGCCGGAGCTGTTCGCCCGGATCACCTCGAGCGCCTCGCTCACCTCCTACGGCGCGATCCCCTTGGCCGGGGTCCTCGGCGGCGTGCTCGGCGAGGCGATCGGCGTCCGCGAGACGCTGTGGGTGGCGTCCGGCGTGCTGATCGCCGCGCTGCCGATCCTCGCGCCGTACCGGAAGCTGCGCGACTTCCCGGTCACAGCAGCAGGACGTCCACCTCGTCGCCAACCGCAGCCGACGTGACGTCCTCCGGCAACACGATCAGGCAGTTGGCCTGGGTGAACGCCGCGAGCAGATGCGAGCCGGGGCCGCCGCGCGGCCCGACGATCCCGGTGACCTCCCGGTCGGACGGCGTGAACACGCCCCGGCGGTACTGGCGGCGCCCGGGCGGCGAGGACATCGACTCGGTCAGGCGGGCCCGCATCCGGCGGCGCGAGACGTCGGTGTGGCCCAGCGCCGTCAGCAGCGCCGGGCGCAGGAACGCCTCGAACGACACCAGGACGCTGACCGGGTTGCCCGGCAGCGTCACCACCGGGACGCCCTGCCAGCGCCCGCAGCCCTGCGGCCCGCCGGGCTGCATCGCGACCTTCTCGAACTCGACGCCCTGGCCGGTCAGCGCGTCCTTCACCACTTCGTACGCGCCCGCGCTGACCCCGCCGGAGGTGACCAGCAGGTCGGCGTCGGCCAGCTTCGGCTCGATGACCTTGCGGAACTCCTCGACGTCGTCGACGACGCTGCGGACGACGTCGACCTCGCAGCCGAGGCCGCGGATCGCCGCCGCGAGCATCACGCTGTTGGACTCGTAGATCTGGCCGTGCCGCAGCGGCGCGGGCGCGTCGATCAGCTCGGTGCCGGTCGAGGCCACCAGCACCCGCAGCGGCCGGTGCACCCGCACCTCGGCGAGCCCGACGGCGGCCGCCAGGCCCAGCTGCGAGTGGCCGAGCACGGTCCCGGCGTGCAGCGCGACGCTGCCGGCCAGGACGTCTTCGCCGGTGCGCCGGATGTGGGCGCCTTCACGCGCCACCGCGGAGATCGTCACCGTCGACGTGCCGCCGTCGGTGTCCTCGACCATCACGACGGCGTCCGCGCCGGGCGGCAGCGGCGCGCCGGTCATGATCCGGTGCGCGGTGCCCGGCTCGAGCGGCCGGACGTCGACCCGGCCCGCCGGGATGTCGTCGGCCACCGGCAGGGTCACCGGCGCCGCCGCGACGTCCGCCGCGCGGACCGCGTAACCGTCCATCGCGGAGTTGTCGAAGGGCGGCAGGGAGACGCCGGCCCGGACGTCCTCGGCCAGGACGAGGCCGGCCGCGGCGGAGAGGGGCAGGGCGGTCGCGGGAGAGGTGCCCAGTAGCGCGGCAACCCGGTCGCGGTAGTCGTCGACGGAGATCACCGGACCATCCTCCCCGTCGTGGGCGCTCGTGCAAGACTTTGCGTCGTTCGAGAGCCGCCACAGGGGAGCACGCATGCAGGTCGGAGTCCGTCAACAGCCCTCGTTCGCCGTCGCCCGGCTGATGCTGGCACCCGGCGAGCCGTGCCAGGTCGAGTCCGGCGCGATGATGGCGACCAGCTACGGCGTGCAGGTCCAGTCGCAGGCGCAGGGCGGCATCATGAAGGGCCTCGGCCGCGCGTTCCTCTCCGGCGAGTCCTTCTTCATCTCCACCTTCACCGCGCCGCCGAACGGCGGCTGGGTCGACGTCGCCGCGAACCTGCCCGGCGACATCCAGGTGATCACCCTCGACGGCCGCACCGGCTGGGCCGTCACCCGCGGCTGCTGGCTCGCGTCGTCGCACGGCGTGCAGACCGAGACCAAGTGGGGCGGGATGAAGAACCTGATGGGCGGCGAAGGCGGGTTCCTGACCCACGCCACCGGCCAGGGCCAGCTGCTCGTCAGCTGCTACGGCGCGGTCGAGACCATCACCCTGCAGCAGGGCGAAATGGTGACCATCGACACCGGGCACGTCGTCGCGTACGCCGACACCGTGCAGTACCAGATCCGGAAGGTCGCGCAGGGCATGATCCAGTCCATGAAGAGCGGCGAAGGCCTCGTGTTCGACTTCGCCGGCCCCGGCCAGATCATGACGCAGACGCGCAACCCGTCCGCGCTGATCAGCTGGATCGTCTCCCACGTCCCGTCCCGCTGATGCGCGTCCAGACCCGCCACACGCCCGGCTTCGGCGTCGCCCGCGTCCTGCTCGATCCGGGCGAGGCCGTGCAGGCGGCGCCCGAAACCCTGCTCGCCAGCCGGTTCGGGGTCACCGAGACGGCGGCGGGCCGCGGCGGCGTCCGCGCGGGCAAGACCACGACGGCCGTCTACACCGCGCCGTCGGACGGCGGCTGGATCGACTTCGCGCCGCTGCGGCCCGGCGACGTCTACTCCCTGGAGCTCGGCGGCGGCACGGGCTGGTCGGTGCACCGCGACGCGGTGCTGGTGCGGCCGTCGTCCGTCCGGCACGACGCCGGCTGGGTGCCGCTGCAGCAGCTCTTCGGCGCCGACTCGGGGTTTCTCGAGCACTACAGCGGAACCGGGCCGCTCGTGCTGGCCGCGCCGGGCCCGGTGGACGCCTTCGAACTCGGCAAGGGCGAGCTGGTCACCGTCCGGCCGGACTACCTGCTGGCCTACCCGGACACCGTCCAGTGCCGGCTGCGCGCCCTCGACCCGGGCGGCCCTCAGTCGGTGCGTACGGGCGAAGGGCTCGCGGTCGACTTCGCGGGTCCCGGGACGGTGCTCGTGCAGGCGCGTAACCGACGGCTTTCCGGCGCGTGATCTTCAGACGAATTGCCCATTGCCGAGGGGAATAATTCCGGTAGCGTGATTGACACTCGCACCGCTGGCATCCGCTCGGGCCAGCGGATCCTTTGTGCTGAGGGAGGGCGCCGTGGCTGTCGGCACCGTCAAATGGTTCAACTCGGAAAAAGGCTACGGGTTCATCGAATCCACCGAAGGTCCGGACGTGTTTGTGCACTATTCCGCCATTCAGGCGGACGGATTCCGCACTCTGGACGAAGGCGACCGCGTCGAGTTCGAGGTGCAGTCGGGCCGGGACGGCCGTAGCCAGGCAGCCGAGGTGCGGAAGGTTTCGTAACCGCGGCCCACTCGATGGGCGACCCCCGGCAGCCGCCGAACCAGGGACGTTAGGCTGCCGGGCGTGACAGGCGATGTGTCGGGGGACCTCACCGGTCGCCGGCTGGGCAACTACCGCATCGACGGTGTGCTCGGCAAGGGCGGCATGAGTGTGACCTACAAGGCCACGGACGTGCGGCTCGGCCGCAAGGTGGCCCTGAAGGTCATCGGTGACCACCTCGGGACCGACGCCGAGTTCCGCGAGCGGTTCGTCGACGAAGCGCGTAACACGTCGGCGATCGACCACGCCAATGTCGTGCCGCTGTACGATTTCGGCGAGCTCGACGGCATGCTCTACATCGCCATGCGCATGGTCGACGGCGGCGATCTCGCCGGGCTGATCTCGGGCGGTGCCATTGGGCCCGCGCGCGCCCTGACCATGCTCGACCAGGTCGCGGACGCCCTCGACACCCTGCACAGCCGTGGTCTGGTCCACCTCGACGTCAAGCCGGCGAACGTGCTCGTGACGAAGAAGGAGACCTCGCGCGAGCACGTGTACGTCGCCGACTTCGGGCTGACCCGGCGCGGCGCGACCGGGCACCGCACCCGCGGCGGCGACTTCCTCGGCTCGCCGACGTACGCGGCGCCCGAGCACCTGCGCGGCGAGCCGCTGGACGGGCGCACCGACCAGTACGCGCTGACGTGCGTCCTCTACGCCTGCCTCACCGGCAGCCCGCCGTTCAAGGGCGACGTGCCGACGGTGATCAAGGGCCACCTCAACGGCGAACCGCCGGCGATCTCCCGTGCGGTCGCGCTGCCGCCGTCGATCGACGAGGTCATCCGCAAGGGCATGGCCAAGAACCCGGCGGACCGCTACCCCAGCTGCGTCGAGATGGTCGCGGCCGCGCGCCGCGCGCTCGGCCCCCTGGCCGCGTCGGACACCCCTCCGGGTCCACCTGGGTCCAATTCGGGTGGAGTTCCGGCGCCGCAGCGCCAGGGTCAGGTACAACAGGGGCCGCACCAGAACAGCGCACCGCAGGGAGAGGGGGCCCCCGTGCATCCGTACGGAGGACAGCAGCAGCCCGGCTACGGCCAGGGCCCCGGCCCGCAGGGTCCGCAAGGTCCCCAGGGCCCACCGCAGGGCCCGCCGCCCGGCTACGGCTACCCCCAGCAGGGCATGCCGCCGCAAGGACCGCCCCCGGGCTACGGCTACCCGCAGCAGCAGGGCATGCCGCCGCAGGGCCCGCCGCCCGGCTACGGCCAGCCCGGCGACCCGATGCGGCTGCGCCCGCCGCTGCCCGCGGGCGGAGCGGGCGCGTTCCACCAGCCGAAGAGCGGCGGTGGCAAGAAGTGGGTCTTCCTCGTCCTCGGCCTCGTGGTCCTGGCGGGCCTGATCGTGGGCGCGATCTTCCTCTTCGGCAGCGACAGCGGCAGTGGCGGCGGTGGGCAGACCCCGGCGCCGAACATCCCGGTCGGCCCGGGCGGCTCCCAGAGCAACGCGCCTTCGTCGCTCAACGCGCCTCCGCCGTCGATCAGCATCAAGCCGGGCAACTGATCGTGCGGCGCTGAGCAGGTCTTCTTGCACTCTCCCCCCGAGAGTGCTAAACACGGACTTGGCACTCGACGCCGTCGAGTGCCAAAGGTCGGGACGGTGAGGCTGACCCCACCCGGGTCCAGTCGTCCGTCGCGGGCACCGAGCCTGGCCGAGGAAAGAGTCCTGCTGCCGCCGCTGTACGCATACCCAAAGACGCAGCGCGGCGGTGGCGCCCAATACCGGAGGACCACACCGCAATGGCCAAACTGATCGCGTTCGACGAGGACGCCCGCCGCGGTCTCGAGCGTGGCTTGAACATCCTCGCCGAAGCCGTCAAGGTGACCCTCGGCCCGCGGGGCCGGAACGTCGTGCTCGAAAAGAAGTGGGGCGCGCCGACCATCACCAACGACGGCGTCTCCATCGCCAAGGAGATCGAGCTCGAGGACCCCTGGGAGAAGATCGGGGCCGAGCTCGTCAAGGAAGTTGCGAAGAAGACCGACGACGTCGCGGGTGACGGCACCACCACCGCCACCGTGCTCGCCCAGGCCCTGGTCAAGGAAGGCCTGCGCAACGTCGCGGCCGGAGCCGACCCGATCAGCCTGAAGCGCGGCATCGAGGCGGCCGTCGAGGCCATCACCGAGCAGCTGCACAAGATGGCCGTCCAGATCGAGACCAAGGAGCAGATCGCTGCTACCGCCTCGATCTCGGCCGCTGACCGCACCATCGGCGAGCTGATCGCCGAGGCGCTGGACAAGGTCGGCAAGGAAGGCGTCGTCACCGTCGAGGAGAGCAACACCTTCGGTCTCGAGCTCGAGCTCACCGAGGGCATGCGCTTCGACAAGGGCTACATCTCGGGCTACTTCGTCACCGACCCGGAGCGTCAGGAAGCCGAGCTGGAGGACCCCTACATCCTCCTCTTCGGCTCGAAGATCTCCACCGTCAAGGACGTGCTGCCGCTGCTGGAGAAGGTCATCCAGTCCGGCAAGCCGCTGCTGATCATCGCCGAGGACGTCGAGGGCGAGGCTCTGGCCACCCTGATCGTCAACAAGATGCGCGGCACCTTCAAGTCCGTCGCCGTCAAGGCGCCGGGCTTCGGTGACCGCCGCAAGGCGATCCTGCAGGACATCGCGATCCTGACCGGTGGCCAGGTCATCTCCGAGGACGTCGGCCTCAAGCTGGAGAACGCGGACCTGTCCCTGCTGGGCAAGGCCCGCAAGGCCGTCATCACCAAGGACGAGACGACCATCGTCGAGGGTGCCGGCGACGCCGACCAGATCCAGGGTCGCGTCAACCAGATCCGCGCCGAGATCGAGAACTCCGACTCGGACTACGACCGCGAGAAGCTGCAGGAGCGGCTCGCGAAGCTGGCCGGCGGCGTGGCCGTCATCAAGGCCGGCGCCGCGACCGAGGTCGAGCTCAAGGAGCGCAAGCACCGCATCGAGGACGCGGTGCGCAACGCGAAGGCCGCCGTGGAAGAGGGCATCGTCGCCGGTGGTGGCGTGGCCCTGATCCAGGCCGCCGAGGCCGCGTTCGCGGGCCTGAAGCTCGAGGGCGACGAGGCCACTGGCGCCAACATCGTCAAGGTGGCCGTCGAGGCCCCGCTCAAGCAGATCGCGATCAACGCCGGCCTCGAGGGCGGCGTCGTGGTGGAGAAGGTCAAGGGCCTGCCCCAGGGTCACGGCCTCAACGCCGCCACGGGTGTCTACGAGGACCTGCTCGCCGCCGGCGTGCCGGACCCGACGAAGGTCACCCGCTCCGCGCTGCAGAACGCCGCGTCCATCGCGGCGCTGTTCCTGACCACCGAGGCCGTCGTGGCGGACAAGCCGGAGAAGGCTTCGGCCGCTCCCGCCGACCCGTCCGGTGGCATGGGTGGCATGGACTTCTGAGTCCGGTCGCTTTACCCGGGAAAGCCCGGTCCGCTTCGGCGGGCCGGGCTTTTCTTTGTGGGCGTTGGTCTATGGCTTGGTGAAGAACCAGATGGCGTACGCGCCGAGGATGACGACACCGAGCGCGAGCACGCCGAGGCCGCCGAGCCAGGCGGTCGCGGGCTCTTCGGCCTCCAGTGCGACGACGATCGCGCCGATCCCGGTGAGCAGGATCCAGATCGCCAGTACGGCGGCGCTGTAGAGCACGGTCTTCGTGACGCTCGTGCCGCCGGTGTCGTCGAAGGCAAGCGCGCGGAAGGCGGAGAAGGCCGTCAGCCCCAGCCCGGCGGCCAGGTACAGCCCGCCCAAGATCCCGACGACGACCTTCGCCGCCGTCCGGCCGACGGTACTTCCGTGATCCACAGCCGCGAACCCTAGCCCCTCGGACGGGGTTCGCCGAGGGCCTTTCGGCCGGTCAGAGTAGGGGCTTACGCCGAACGGCCCGGACGTCCCCTGGCGTCCGGGCCGTTCATCGGCACACCCCGTCGTCCGGCGGGCACCGCTTCCCCCTGCGAACCGGTGCCCGCCCCGCTCAGGAGTCTTCTTCGGGCGTCAGAATCGCGGCGGCGACGTAGATCGGGATGGCGATCCCGGCCGACAGGAAGACCGCCGCGACGAGCCCGATGCGCAGGACAGTCGCGTCGATGCCGAGGTAGGTGGCCCAGCCACCGCAGACACCGGTCAGCATCTTGTCGGTACGGCTGCGGCGGACCTTCTTGGTTTCCGGGGTGTACACGCTGTTCGTCATGGCTCAATGTTCGCTCCCGGCGGCCCTCGTCCACATCGGGAAGGGCCCGGACCCCGACCCTGAACTCGGCCTCGGGGAAAACCACGTGCTGCCCGTATCGGAGAGCAGGTACAACTTCGGACCATGAAACACGACAGTCCCCAGTTCGCCGAGCTCGCCGAGCGGGGCACGATCCTGCGCTGCCAGGTCGGTTCCGGCCTGCACGGCACCGCCGTCGACGGTCAGGACGACCGCGACGAAATGGGGTTGTGCGTGGAGCCGGCCGAGTACGTCACCGGGCTGAAGCGGTTCGAGCAGTACATCTTCCGCACCCAGCCCGAAGGCGTCCGATCCGGGCCGGGCGACCTCGATCTGATCGTCTACTCGCTGCGCAAGTGGATGCGCCTGGCCCTGACCGGGAATCCGACGATCCTGCTCCCGCTGTTCGTCCCGGAGGTGGAGATCGTGCGGATCACCGGTCTCGGCCACGAGCTGCGGGCGAACGCGGACCGGATCGTTTCGCGCCTGGCGGGCCTGAGGTTCGCGGGGTACCTGCGGACGCAGCGGCAGCGGATGCTCGAAGGCGCGCTGAAGGTCAACCGGCCGGAGCTGATCGAGAAGTACGGCTTCGACACGAAGTACGCCATGCACATGGTGCGTCTGGGCGTCCAGGGTGTCGAGCTGCTCGAGACCGGCCGGATGACGCTCCCGATCGCGGAGCCGTGGCTGACCTGGCTGCGCGACCTGCGACGCGGGAAGCACACCCAAGAGGAAGCCATCGAGGCGGCGGCGGAGCTGGAGGACCGGCTCGATCGGTTGGTGCGGGGTGACTCGCCGTTGCCCGAGCAGCCGGACCGAGCCTGGGCGGACCAGTGGCTGGTGCGCGCCTACGAGTCGGCGTGGCAGACGGCTTGAGTGGTCGTGAGTGTGCAGCCGGGCCAGAACCCGGCTGAACACTCACGACAACCCGCGCACCCGCGCCAGGCGGGCTTCCCACGCTGCCTCGGCTTCCGCCGGGGCCCGGTACGCCTCCGTGGGCTCCGGGGCCTGGCGCAGGACGGGCAGATAACCGTCCACTGGGGACAGTGACTCCGGGCAGACATCCCCTTCCAGCAACGAAATCGTGCCCAGTCCGCAGGCGAAGTCCAGCTCGGGGAGCGCCCCGGCCAGAGCAAGCCCCGCCGCCAGGCCGACGCTCGTCTCCACCGCCGACGACACCACGCACGGCAGCCCGCACGCTTCGGCGACCTCCAGTGCCCGGCGCACGCCGCCGAGGGGGGCGACCTTCAGGACCGCGATGTCCGCCGCTCCGGCGACCGCCACCTTCAGCGGGTCCTCCGCCCGGCGGATCGACTCGTCGGCCGCGATGCGGACCGGTACCCGGCGGCGCACCGCGGCCAGGTCCTCGATCGACGGGCACGGCTGCTCGGCGTACTCCAGCCCGCCCGCCGCCTTGTCGAGGGCGGTGATCGCCCGGACCGCCGTGTCGACGTCCCACGCCATGTTGGCGTCGACGCGGATCGCGCCGCCCGGGCCGAGTGCGTCGCGGACCGCTTCCACCCGGGCGCAGTCGTCCACCAGCGCCGAGCGGGGGTCCGCGACCTTCACCTTGGCCGTGCGGCAGCCAGACGCGCGGACCAGCTCGTGCGCCTGCTCCGGCCCGACCACCGGCACGGTCGTGTTCACCTCGACCCGGTCGCGGACCGGCGGCGGCCAGCCGGCTTCGCTCGCTTCCAGCGCCGCCCGCAGCCACGGCACGCTCTCGGCGTCCGAGTAGTCGGCGAACGGGCAGAACTCGCCCCAGCCCGCCTGGCCGCGCAGCAGCACGCCTTCCCGGACGGTGATTCCGCGGAAGCGGGTGCGCAGGGGGATCGCGTAGACCTTCATCGCCGCCGATCATGCCACCGTCCCGAGTCGGGTAACCAGGTGCCGAACTGCACGTTTCCGGACAGAATGGGCCTGTGGTCCTCGATTTCCGTGTGCTGGGTCCGGCGGAGGTCACGGCCGACGGCCGCCCGGTACCGCTCGGGGGCAGCCGGCCGCTGATCGTGCTGGCCGGTTTGGTGCTGCGCGCGAACCGGGTCGTGCCGGTCGACGAACTGGCCCGCTGGCTGTGGAACGACGACCGCCGCCGCTCCAAGGGCGCGCTCCAGACGTACGTGCTGCGCCTGCGTCGCGCTCTCGGCGACCAGGTCGCGATCCGCACCGAGAGCGGCGGCTACCTGATCGAACTCGACGACGACCTGCTCGACCTCACCCGGTTCCGCAAGCTCGCCGTGCGGGGCAAGGCCGCGATGGACCGCGGCGAGAGCCGCCAGGCCGCCGCGCACTTCGCCGAGGCGCTCGGGCACTGGCGCGGACCGGCGCTGCTCAACGTCGAGTCGGACGCGTTGCACCGCGACGAAGTCGGCCAGCTGGCCGAGGAACGGCTGCGCGTCCGCGAGCAGTGGGCCGACGCGCTGCTCGACGTCGGCGAATACGGCACCGTCGTCCCCGAGCTGGTGAGGCTGACCAGTGAGAACCCGCTGCGGGAGCGGCTGCACGAGCAGCTGATGATCGCGCTGTACCGGTCGGGCCGCCAGGCCGAGGCGCTCGACGTGTACCGCCGGATCAGCGGCGTGCTGGCCGAGGAACTGGGGCTCGATCCCGGACCGTCGCTGCAGCGCACCCGGCAGGCGATCCTCACCGGCGCCGAGGACGGCGATCCGGCAGACGGCCGGCTCGCGCGCTACCGGCTCGGCGTCGAGCCGCAGGTGCCGCGCCAGCTGCCCGCCGACCTGCGGATCTTCTCCGGGCGCGAAGGCGACCTCAAGGCGTTGCACGCGCTGCTGCCGGAGGCGCTCGACGCCGGCACGTCGACGCCGATCGCGTCCGTGGAAGGCATGGGCGGCATCGGCAAGACGACACTGGCCGTGCACTTCGCGCACGAGATCGCCGACCGGTTCCCCGGCGGGCAGGTCTACCTCAACCTGCGTGGCTACGGTCCCGGCGAGCCGGTGGAGCCGTCGGCGGCGCTGGAATCGATGCTCACCGCACTCGGCGTGCCGTGCGAGTCGATCCCGGCCGACCTCGACGGCCGCGCGGCGAGCTGGCGGACGCACAGCGCGGGACGGCGGCTGCTGCTCCTGCTCGACAACGCCAACCGCACCGAGCAGGTGCGCCCGCTGCTGCCCGGGCCGGGCTGCCTGGTCGTGATCACCAGCCGCTGGCAGCTGCGCGCGCTGGTCGCGACGCACGGCGCGCGGCGGATCGCGCTGGAGGAGCTCGGCGACGAGGACGCCGTCGAATTGCTCGCGGCCACGATCGGCTTCGACCGGGTCGCCCGCGATCCGGCGGCCGCCGAGCGGTTCGTGCGCTACTGCGGCGGGCTGCCGCTGGCGATCCGGATCCTCGCCGTGCGGGCGGCGCAGTTTCCCGGCCTGGCGCTCGACGAATTCGTCGATTCCCTCGACAGCGACCTGCTCAGCTCGTTCGACCTCGCCGACGGGGAAGGCACCAACATCCGTTCGGTGTTTTCGTATTCCTACCAGGCG
The DNA here is from genome assembly GCF_040682715.1 of Amycolatopsis sp. NPDC051128. Taxonomy (NCBI): domain Bacteria; kingdom Bacillati; phylum Actinomycetota; class Actinomycetes; order Pseudonocardiales; family Pseudonocardiaceae; genus Amycolatopsis; species Amycolatopsis sp. NPDC051128. Next base: position 19,315 of record NZ_JBFBBN010000033.1, read on the forward strand.
TTGGAGCCGACGACGGCGCGGTTGCTGCGGCTGCTCGGGCTGCTCACCGGCGTCGACTTCACCGCACCGGCGGCGGCCGCGGTGGCCGGGCTGGACCTCGCGGCCACCCGGCCGATGCTGGAGACACTGGCCGCCGCGCACCTGCTCGCCCAGCCGCGGCCGGGCCGCTACCAGTTCCATGACCTCATCCGGGCCTACGCCGGCGAAGCCGCTTCGCAGCTTGACCCGGCTTCGCAGCGCGAGGCTGCTTTGGATCGGCTGCTGGGCTGGTACTTGGCGTCGGCGCTGAACGCGTCACGCCGGATGCGGCCGGAGCGCTACTACCGGCTGCTGGAGCTCGACGACCTCGAGGGCGGGCTGACGTTCGCCGAGTACCACGACGCCTTGGACTGGTTCGGCGAGGAGTCCGGCAACCTCATCGCCGCGGTGCACCTGGCGCGGCGCCGCCGCCGCGACGACGTCTGCTGGAAGCTCGCCTGGCTGCTGCAGAGCTACTTCGTGACGCGCTCGCGGCTCGACGACTGGCGCTCGGTGTTCGCGGTGGCGCTCGAAGCCGCGCGGGCGAGCAGCCACCGGCCGGGCGAGGCGGGCATCCTCAGCGGGCTCGGCGTCGTCAACGGCGTGGCCCGGCAGTACGACGAGTCCCGGCGGTACCTGGAACAGGTGCTCGCGATCCAGCGTGAGCTCGGCGCGCGGGAGGGCGAGGCGCGGGCGCACTACAACCTGGCGATGGCGGCGCACAACCTCGAAGACTGCGCCTGGGCGTACGAACACGGCATGCGGGCGCTGGAGATCGTCCGCGAGCTGGGGCTGGGCGTGTTGGAGGCCGGCGTGCTGCGCGCGCTCGGCGACATCTGCACGTCGATGGGCGACTATCAGCAGGCGCTGCGGCTGGCCGATGCGGCGTTGGCGATCCTCGGCCCGGACGGGCAGCCGGTGGACACGCGGTTCACGCTGCACACGCGCGGCCTGGCGCTGCTGGGGCTGGGCCGGGCCGACGAGGGCATCGCGTGCCTCCGCGACTCGGTGGAGATGTTCTTCGCCATGGGCGAGCACTACGAGGCGGCGGACGTACTGGCCCAGCTGGGCACGATCCACCTCCGCAACGGCGACGCGGCACTGGCCCGGGAGTACTGGCTCCGATCGGTGCGGTTGCTGACGGAGCTGGGACATCCGGACGCGGACGACGTGCGAGCGAAGCTGGCCGCTTTGGTGTGCGCGGCAAGCTGAAGCTGTGGCCCGGGACGGGCATCTCGCGTGATCAGCGGGGCTTCAGCCGTGATCGGCGGGGTATCTCACGTGATCAGAGGGGCATCACGCGGGATCGGCACGGCGGCGCGGGCGTCGGCGGCGGGGTGCGTGCGGGGGACCGTTCGCGTGCCGACCCCCAGTGACAGCACGCAAGCCGGTCCGCCCGCGGGGTCCACTCAAGCCGACGGCGCTCACTGTCCGCTCACTGCCTTGTCGGTCACTGCCTTGTCGGTCACTGCCTTGTCGGCGGCGCCACCCCGAGCAGATCGGCCAGGGCTTCGGCGTTGCGGGGCGCTTCGACCTTCACGTCGTTGTCGAAGTAGACGTGCACGTCCCGCCGTCCGCCGTCGTGCCAGGCCCGGATCTTGTCCGCCCACGTGCGCAGCGCCCGGTCCGAGTAGCCGCTGACGTACAGTTCCTCGTCGCCGTGCAGCCGGACGTAGGCGAAGTCCGCGGTCTGGTCTTCGAGGAACGGCCACTTGCCCGCGGTGTCGGCGACCACGAGGGCGATCCCGTGTTCCCGCACCAGCTCCTTCGCCGCGGGCTCCGCGAAGCTCGGGTGCCGGACCTCCAGCGCGTGCCGCAGCGGCCTTCGCCTACCGGCTTCGAGGTACGGCGCTCCCTTCAGCTTGTCGTCGTGCTTCGTGGCCAGCTGCGCCGCGTCCGTCGTGGTCCGCGGCAGCAGGGCGAAGAAGTTCGCGAGCCGGTCCGGGTCGAACGCCAGTCTCGGCGGCAGCTGCCACAGGAACGGCCCCAGCTTCGCGCCGAGTGCGAGCACGCCGGAGGCGTAGAAGTTCGCCAGCGCCGTTTCGACGTCGCGCAGCTGCTTCATGTGCGTGATGAACCGGCCGCCCTTGACGGCGAAGAGGAAGTCCGCCGGGGTCTCGTCGAACCACGCGCGGTACCGCTCCGGCCGCTGCAGCGAGTAGAACGAGCCGTTGATTTCGACCGCGTTCATCCGCCGCGACAGGTACTCGAGCTCCCGTCGCTGCGCCAGCCCTGGCGGGTAGAACACCCCGCGCCACGGCGGATAGCGCCACCCCGAAGTGCCGATCCGGATCTCGGCGATCGCCCTCACCGCCTTCCCGCGGTGGGTGATGCCCGCTCGCCGCGGCCGCCAAACGCGCCCGCGCGGGCGCCGTCCGGACGGGTGGACCGCCGGCCGGGACAGCCGACCCAGTTTTGCGGACGGTCGTCTGACCGGTCCCTTGTCCCGTCTGCTCATAGGCCCACCTCCACCCAGCACCGTTGGTCGGCGAGGCGAGAACCGGCCGGACGGCGCGCAAAGGATTCGCCGGGTGGGCCGGAGCCGTGCGCGAGGTCGCATGGTCCGGCGGCGGTCCGGAGCGTGGTGGTGTTCATGCCCAGGAAAACCGCCAGTGCCGCGACTGCACCAGCCCGGACGCGTACTCGCGCAGGTTGCCCGGCTGCCCGGCGAACGTCGGCAGGCTGAACGCCCGGTGCTCCGCCGCGACCGTCAGCGCCCTGGCCTGGTTGCGTGGTGGCGCCGCCACCGACAGCTCGAGCGTGTCGAAGCCCAGCACCACCAGCGTCGCGCCGAAGCGCTCTTCCCAGCTGCGCAGCACCGCCGACAGCTCGGCCACCTGGTCGGTGCACTTGATCATCCCGGTCCAGCCCAGCAGGGCCGGGATGTCGGCCGGCCGTTCGGTCTGGACCAGCCCGAGCCGGTGCGGGGCGCGCGTGGCCAGGATCGATCCCGTGTTGCCCGCTTCGGCCAGCGGGTCGGACTTGCGTGGGCTCCGCTTGGCCAGCCCGGGGAACCGCGCGCCGAACGGCCGCAGGCAGGCGCCGTCGCAGCAGGAGCCGTCCCACCAGCGGGCCAGCGCGCCCGCGGCGTCGGCCGTCGCGACGCGGTGGCCGGCCGGGGCGAGCCTGCCGCGGTCGTCGATCCAGTCCTCGCCGTTCGCGGCGAAGCGCTGGTCATGCGGGATCAGCACCGGCCACAACCCGGACCGCTCGAACTCGGCCACGCAGCCGAGGTAGCGCTCAGGCCGGGTCAGCGGCAGGTCGGACACCCACAGCCGGCCGTGCCACGACCCGGGTGGCAGGGTCTGGACCGGCGGCGCGGGCATACCGGGGCGGAGCGGTGCGATCGTCATGGACATCCCCTCGAACTAGTGTTCGCTTACTGCATGTCGAACAGTAGTTCGAGGGTCCGACAATTTCCAGCGTTTTGCCCGCTCATCCGTTCGAGTGAATCGGCAAACTCGCAGGTCAGTGCGATGCTGGGGCGCGTGTGACACAAGATGTTGCTGAGGCGCGCCACTGCGCCGAAGGAGTGGCCCGGCCGGCACGAGACGAACCCGGCAGATCGGTCACCTGCGTGGATCTTGCCTAGCCGGGGATCGGTTGCCAGGCTCTCTCTGGACCCGGCGACACGATCAAGACGAGCCATCGGAGGGGCATGGAGTTCCACGTGCTGGGCCAGGTCGAGGTGGCGGTCGCCGGACGGGCGATCGGTCTCGGCGGTCCGAAGCCGCGCACGCTGCTCGCCCTGCTGGCCGTGAACGCCGGGCACGTGGTGCCGCTCGAGCAGGTGATCGACACGATCTGGGGCGAAGAGCCGCCGGATCAGGCTCGCGCCGCCGTCTACACCTACGTCTCGACCCTGCGGCGGGCGCTGGCGGAGGGCGGCGACCCCGACGTGATCGCGCGCAGCGGGGGCGGCTACCGGCTGGCCGTCGACCTCGAGCAGGTCGACCTGCACGTCTTCACCCGGAACCTGTCGGCGGGCCGTCGCGCGCGGGCGGCCGGGGAACCCGGCCGCGCGATCGCCCTCATCCGGCAGGCCCTCGCGGCGTGGCGGGGGACCGCACTGAGCGGCACGCAGGGCAGGTGGGCGGAGAACGAACGAGCCCGCCTGGAGGAACTGCGGGTCGCGGCGCTGGAGGACCGCGTCGACGTCGAGCTGGAGACCGGCGAAGGCGAGTCGCTGATCCCGGAACTGACCTCCGCCGTCGCCGCGCACCCCCTGCGGGAACGGCTGCGCGCCCAGCTCATGCTGGCGCTGCACCAGAGCGGCCGCCGGGCCGACGCGCTCGCCTGCTACCAGGACGGCCGCAAGACGCTGCTCGGCGAGCTGGGGCTGGAACCCGGCCCGGTGCTGCACGCGGCCCACGAACGCGTCCTGCGTGACGAGCACGCAACGCCGGCCGGCCCACCGCGCCGGGCCGAGGGCCGGCACGCCCCGGCGCCGAGCCAGCTCCCCTTCGACATCGCCGACTTCACCGGCCGCGCGCGCGAAGTCGCGGAGCTGACCCGGCGACTGTCCGAAGAGGTCACCGGGTCACGGCTGTGCGCCGTCTACGGCAAACCCGGCTCGGGCAAGAGCACGTTCGCCGCGCACGTCGCGCACCGCGTGCGCGAACACTTCCCCGACGGGCAGCTCTACGCCTCGTTGCGCGGGGTGCAGGCCGTCCGCGCCGACCCGGCCGAAGTGCTGGCGGGGTTCCTGCGCGCGCTGGGCGTGGCGGACCAGGACATCCCCGCTCGCCAGGAGGAACGAGCCCAGCTCTACCGCACGCTGCTCGCCGACCGGCGCATCCTCGTGGTGCTCGACGACGCGTCCGACGAACGCCAGGTCCGGCCGCTGCTGCCCGGCGGCCACACCTGCGCGGCGCTGGTGACCAGCCGGGAACGCCTCGGCGCGTTCGGCGGCGCCGTCCACCTGCCCCTGCCCGTGCTGGACGAGGCGGAAGCCCTGGAACTGCTGAGCCGGGTCGTCGGCGGCACCCGGGTGGCGGAGCACCCCGAAGCCGCCCGCGAGCTGGTGCGCCTGTGCGGCAACCTGCCGCTCGCCGTGCGCATCGCCGGCGCCCGGCTCGCCGCGCGGCCGCAGTGGAAGGTCGGCAGGCTCACCGAACGCCTTCGCGTGCAGCACCGGATCCTGCAGGAGCTCACCCTCGGCGACCTGGAGGTGCGTGGCAGTCTCGCGCTCAGCTACGACGGCCTTGACGAGCGGGAACGCACCGCGTTGCGCAGGCTCGGCCTGCTCGACGTCTCCTCGTTCGGCGCGTGGGTGGCGGCTCCTCTCCTCGACTGCGACGGCCACCAGGCGGAGGAGGTGGTCGAGCGGCTCGTCGACGCCCAGCTGCTCGACGTGTCCACAGTGGACGACGGCGGCGCGATGCGCTACCAGATCCACGACCTGACGCGGGCCTTCGCCCGCGAACGCGGGGAGGCGGAGGAGACCGCGGCCGAGATCAGGGCGGTGACCGCGCGCGCCGCCGAGTGCTGGCTCGATCTGGTCGAACTCGCGGGCAGCCGCGCGCCGCACGCTCCCGCCGGGACGAGCCAGCTGGCCAGGTACCTGGCCCCGGCGCAGATCGACGAGATCCTGACCGATCCCGAGGCGTGGTTCGACGCGGAGCAGACCGGCCTCGTCGGTGTGGTCGAGCGCGTCAGCGGACTGGACCTCACCGACGTCGCCACCCGGCTCGCCGCGGCCCTGTGCTCGTCGGTCTTCGCCGTGCGCAACCTGTTCGGCCAGTGGTGGCGCACGCACAACGCGGCGCTCGCGGCCGCGCGCCGGACCGGTGACCGCGCCGGCGAGGCGAGGCTGCTGTCGGGGCTGGGCTGGCTGCGCTACGAACAGGACCGCTTCGACGAGTCGATCGCCTACCACGAGCAGGCCCTCGCCGCCCACGAGCTGGACGGCGACCGGCGCGGGCAGGCCATGAGCAGGCTCGACCTCAGCATCGTGCAGTGCGAGTACGGCCAGTTCGCCCAGGCGCGGCACTCCCTCGACCTCGCGCTGCCCGAGCTGCGGGAGCTGGGTGAGAAGCAGGCGGAAGTCCAGGCGCTGCACGGACTCGGCCACGTCCTCACCGAACAGGGCGAACTGGACGAGGCACTGGCCGTCGCCGAACGCGCGGCGGCCGGGTACGCGACGGTGGGCGACGCGGGCAGCCGCGCGGTCGCCCTGCGCTCGGTGAGCCTCGTCCACCGCGCCGCCGGACGGCTCGGCGAGGCGGCCCGGCTCAGCCAGGAGGCGGTGGACCTCTTGCGCGGCGTCGACGACCCGCTGATGTCCGCGTACGCCGTGCAGGCGCTCGCCAAGGTCCGCATCCGCCAGGGCCGCGGCGACGAGGTGCGCGACGAGATGCTCGCGTGCCTCGCCACCTGCCACCGGATGCAGGACGGCTTCGGCCAGGGACTGATGCTGCGCACCCTCGGCGAACTGGAGCTCGCCGCCGGGAGGTTCCTCGACGCGCGCGCCTACCTCGAGCGGTCGGTCCAATGGTGGGACGCGCTCATGTTGCCGGTGTGGCGGGCGCGTGCTCTGCGCGATCTCGCGACGACGCTCGACGCGCTCGGCGAGACGGCCGGCGCGGAAGCGGCGTGGACCGAGGCCATGGGCATCTTCCGGCTGCACGGAAGCCGCGAAGCGCGGGAACCGCGTCCGGTGCTCCGCGTCTCAAACCCGGCGGCGAGTCCGCGCTCGGTCAGCAGCTGATCCGGGCATTTTCCCTGGTCAGCGGCCCTGTGGTGGCTAAATGACGGGTTTGAGGTTTCTTTGATCACCGCGGGAGAAGCTTCTCCCCGTCCCCAGGAGGAACAGGGGGCGGTGACCACACCGCACTGGGGACGTCGCGGATCTTCCCGTGTGAAGAAGGGATCAATCATGTCCACGCTCAAGAAGACGCTCGGCCGGGCCGCCACCGCGGCCCTCGTCGCGGGCATCGCCTTCGGTGGCCTCCAGGCGACCGCGTCGGCCGGGGAGTTGCCGACGGGGGCCAACCGCGTCGGTGTGCTGGCCGGCGGCAAGCTGCTCGTGAAGGAAGGCAACCTCTACGACTCCTGGGTCGAAGAAGTCACCGGGGTGAAGAAGTTCGAGATCGCGGGCGACCGGATCGGCGTGCTGACCGCGGACTCGCGGCTTTTGGTCAAGGAAGGCAACCTGTGGACGAACTGGGTCGAAGAAGCGGGCAACGTCCGCGACTTCCGGCTCGCGGGCAACCGGATCGGCGTGGTGCGCAACGACACCACGGCCGCGGTCAAGGACGGCGCGCTGAACGCGGGCTGGGTCGAGGAGACCAGCGGCGTCAAGGACCTGGAACTGACCCCGAACCGGGTCGGCGTGGTGTTCGACAACGGCCTGGCCACCGTCAAGGAGGGTGACCTCTACGCGCCGTGGGTGGACCAGATGGGGGCGGTCGCCGACCTCGAGCTCTCCGCCGACCGGGTCGGTGTCCTGCGCACCGACGGAACCGTGGCGGTCAAGGAGTCGAACCTGTGGTCCAACTGGGTCGAGGAGGTCTCCGGCGTCAAGCAGCTGAAGCTCTCCGGCAGCCGCATCGGTGTCGTGCTCGACAACGGGCTGGCCACCGTCAAGGAGGGCAACCTCTACGCGTCGTGGGTGAACCAGCTCGCCAACGCCGCCGACCTGCAGATCGCCGGTGACCGCATCGGCGTGCTGCGCACCGACGGCAGCGTCACCGTCAAGGACGGCGGGCTCTACGGGACGTGGGTCGAACAGATCAACGGGATCCAGCAGCTGCGCCTCGCCGCCGCCGGCACCCCTTCGACGAGCGGCCAGGTCTCGCTGGCCGACATCACCGCCATCTACGGCTCCACCTACGCCACCGACACCGTCGCGGCCGGCCTGCCGGGCCTGAACGCCGAGATGACGGCCGGGGGCATCACCACGGCGAGCCGCAAGGCCGCGCTGCTCGCCACGCTCAAGCACGAGAGCGGGTTCCGCTACAACGCGGGCGAAGCGGGCAACTCCGAGCTGTACCGCGGTCGCGGGTTCATCCAGCTGACCGGTGACTTCAACTACCGGTCCGCCGGCAACGCGCTCGGTTACGACTTCCTCGGCCACCCGGACGCCGCCGCCACGCTCGACTGGAGCGCCAAGATCGCCCGCTGGTACTGGACTTCCCGCAACATCAACGCGGCCGCGGACAACTACGACATGGGCGCGGTGGGCCGCGCGATCGGCTACTCCTACGCCCTCGACCCGACCGAGTCGCTCAACCGGTGCGCGGACTACAAGAAGGCCCTCGCCTACTTCAACGGCGGCTCGCTGCCCGTCGGCGACAGCGCCATCAACTGCACCCGCTGACCCCTGCCTCGTCCGAAGGAGATTGTCATGTCGCTCTTCAAACGCGCCACCACGACCGTCCTCGCCGCCGCCGTCCTCGCCCTGCTGGGCGCCGTCCCGGCGAGCGCGGACACGCGGACCGACGTCCGCGACCTCGCCGCCGCGAACCTGAACAAGCAGACCTGCAGCACGAACAGCCTCGGCGGCGTCGGGTTCATGGACAGCTGCCGGATGCAGTGGGCGTGGTGCGCCGACTTCGTCAGATGGGTGTGGGGCAACCGGAATCTCAACGTCGACCGGCTGACCGCCGCGGCGGGCAGCTTCTACCTGTACGGCCAGCAGAAGGGCACGCTGCACACCGACGCCGGCTACGTCCCGCAGGTGGGCGACGCGGTCGTCTTCGAGTACCAGGGCAACGGCTACGCCGAGCACGTCGGGATGGTCGACACGGTGAACGCCGACGGCACCATCCGCACGATCAACGGCAACTGGGGCAGCGGCGGCCCCGGCACCACCAGCGTCCAGTACGGCTCCGGGCCCGGCCGGGTCGGCCAGTACATCGCCGGCCAGCGGATCTCGGCGTTCGTCAGCCCGGTCGGCCTGACCGACCCGGCGAAGCCCGCCACGCCGCGGCTGGGCGTGCTGTTCCAGGACAGCTCGGTACAGGTGAAGGAAGGCAACCTCTACGCGGGCTGGACTTCCGTGCACGGCGGCGGCATCGTCAAGTCCGAAGTGCACGGTGACATGGTGGGCGTGCTGACCGGCGCCGGGGACCTGTACGTCAAGCAGGGCAACCTGTACCAGCAGTGGTTCCACCAGGCGGGCAGCGTGAAGGACTTCGCGCTCGAGTCGTCGACCGGACGCATCGCGGTCCTGCGCACCGACGGCACGGTCGCGGTCAAGGAAGGCGGCCTGCAGGGTGGCTGGGTCGAGGAGACCAGCAACGCCAAGGAGGTCGAGCTCTCGGGCGACTACATCGCCGTCGTCGACAACAACGGTGCGGTGTACGCCAAGCAGGGCAACCTGTACGCGAGCTGGGTCACCGAGCTGGGTGCCGCGGCCGACGTCGAGCTGGACGCGAGCACCGGCCGCCTCGCGGTCGTGCGCACCGACGGTTCGCTGACGGTCAAGGAGGGCGGCCTCTACGGCGCCTGGGTCGAGCAGACGTCGGGGGTGAAGCAGGTCGACCTGTCCGGGGACTACCTCGGTGTCGTCTTCACCAACGGCTTGGCCTCGGTCAAGCAGGGCAACCTGTACGCGGGTTGGATCAACCAGCTCTCCAACGCGGCGAAGATCGAGGTCGATGCCCCGGCGGGCCGGGTCGGCGTCCTGCGCGCGGACGGTTCGCTGACGGTCAAGGACGGTGGCCCGTACGGCGCCTGGGTCGAGCAGACGGGCGCGGTCGGCGACTTCCAGCTGACCAGCTACTGATCGCCGGCTACTGATCGCCGGCTACTGATCGCCGGCTACTGACCGCCGGAGTGGGGCCGCGCCGAGGGGGCGCGGCCCCACCCGTCGTTGTGGAGCGGGGCGGTCGCGGTCAGCGTTCGCCGGGCGCCTGGGTGAGCCGGCGACGGCGCAACCGGACCACGACGAACAGCCCGATCGCCACCGCCACCGCGGCCAGCACGGCGTACTGGAACACCGACGCGTAGCGGTCGACGAGCGACCAGCTCTCGCCGAGCAGGTAGCCGGCCACGACGAACGCCGTGTTCCACAGCAGGCTGCCCGCCGTGGTCAGCAGCAGGAACCGGCCGAACGGCATGCGCTCCACGCCGGCGGGCAGGGAAATCAGGCTGCGGAAGATCGGCACCATCCGCCCGAGGAACACGGCCTTGCCGCCGTGCCGGGCGAACCACGCTTCGGTCCGGTCGAAGTCGCGGACCTCCATCAGCGGGATGCGGCTCACCAGGGCACGGGTGCGGTCGCGGCCGAGCAGCGCACCGATCCAGTAGACGATCACCGCGCCGGCCAGCGAGCCCAGCGTGGTCCAGAACAGGGCGCCGAGCAGGGTGAACGCGCCCCGGCTGGCGGAGAACCCGGCGAGTGGCAGCACGAGCTCGCTGGGGATCGGCGGGAAGAGGTTGTCGAGGCCGACGATGATCGCGGCGCCGGGCCCGCCGAGCGAGTCGATGAGCCCGACGGCCCAGCCGGCGAGGCCGGTCATCGGTTCGGCGGAGGTGGTGGTGGTCTGCAGGAGGTCCATGCCCTCGAACGTACGAATTCCCGAGGTCGGGCACATTGCTGAGCGCCACCCGAAAAACTGCGGAAAACCGCAGTACGCACCGCGCCCGGGCTGGCTAGCCTGAGGTCGTGATCACATGGGCCGCACGCACGACGGCGGGTGTCGGCCTCGGCGCGCTCACCGCGCTCGCCGAGGTGCTGTACCTGCTCCTGGGCGCGCCCCTGCTCGCCGTGCCCGCGACCCGGAAGGCCGTCCAGCGCGGCGCCCGCCGGCTCGCCGACGTCGAACGCGCCCGGCTGCTGGTGTTCTTTGACAACTACAACGAAGACGACTACGACGGCCGCCGGGCCCTGCAGTACCTCGTTCCACGCGTGCTCGTCGGTCTGCTCGGACTGGGTGTCTGGGCGTGCGTCGGAACCGGAGTGGTCGCGGCGGTCTTCTATGCCCGGCAGCTGGTCACCGGGCGCGCGCCCGGCGGGCAGGGCGCCGGTACCGCGGCCGACTGGCTGCTGATCGCCGTGCTCGCGACGATCGCGGTGTTCCTCTGCTGGCAGGGGATCGCCGGCGTCGCCGCGCTGGACCGGCGGCTGGCCCGGCGGTTCCTCGGCCCGAGCCACCGGCAGCTGCTGCTGCGCCGGATGTCCTACCTCGCCACCAGCCGCGCGGAGGTCGTCGAAGCGGTGAACGGCGAACGCCGCCGCATCGAACGCGATCTGCACGACGGCGTGCAGCAGCGGCTGGTCGCCCTGGGCGTGCTGCTCGGCCGGGCCCGGCGCACGGGTGACGCCGATCTGGTCCGGCAGGCGCACGAAGAAACCCAGGAAGCACTGCGCGAGCTGCGGGAAGTCTCCTGGCGGGTGTACCCGATCGCGCTCGACGAAAGCGGTCTCGAAGCCGCGCTCGAGTCGCTCGCCGAGCGGGCGACGATCCCGGTCTCGGTGCGGTACGCGCTCGCTGAACCACCGCCCACCGCGCTCGCGACCGTCGTGTACTTCGTGGCCTCGGAGTCGGTCACCAACGCGGCCAAGCACTCCGGCGCGGCGCGGATCACGATCGACGTCCACCTCGCCGACCGGAAGATCGTCGTGGAGATCACCGACGACGGCCGCGGCGGCGCCCGAGTCGGCGGAACAGGCGGGCTCACCGGCCTGGTGCGGCGCGTGGCGGCCGCGGACGGGGAGTTCACTGTGGACAGTCCGGCGGGTCGGCACACGGTGGTGCGGGCGGTGCTCCCGTGCGGGTGATCCTGGCCGAGGACTCGACGCTGCTGCGCGAAGGACTGGTGCGGCTGCTGGCCGAAGAGGGCCACGACGTCGTCGCCGCGGTCGGTGACGGCGAAGCGCTCCTCGAGGTGGTCGAGACCCACCGCCCCGACGTCGTCGTCACCGACGTGCGGATGCCGCCGGACCACACCGACGAAGGGCTGCGCGCCGCCCTCGAGATCCGGGCAAGGTGGCCGGAGACCGGGGTGCTCGTTCTCTCCCAATACGTCGAGAAGCGCTACGCCGCCAAGCTGATCAGCGGCGACGGCAGCCGGGTCGGCTACCTGCTCAAGGACCGCGTGGCCCAGGTCGGCGAATTCCTCGACGCCCTCGAGCGGGTCGGTGCGGGCGGGGCGGCGTTCGACCCGGAGGTCGTCCGGCGGCTGGTCGCCCGCACCTCCCACGAGGACGCCCTGGGCCGGCTGACCCAGCGCGAGCGCGACGTCCTGGAGAAGATGGCGCAGGGCCACACGAACGCGAGCATCGCGAAGCTGCTGTTCGTCTCGCAGAGCGGCGTGGAAAAGCACGCGAACGCGATTTTCGACAAGCTCGACCTCCCCCAGGCGGCCGGGTACAGCCGCCGGGTGCTGGCCGTTCTGCGCTACCTCGGGTCGTGACTCACAGCGGCCGCAGCAGGTCGTCCGCGTCGACGATGTGGTACGCGTAGCCCTGCTCGGCGAGGAACCGCTGCCGGTGCGCCGCGTACTCCGTGTCCACCGTGTCGCGCGAGACGATCGAGTAGAAGTGCGCCTGCCGCCCGTCGCCCTTGGGGCGCAGGAGCCGGCCCAGGCGCTGCGCCTCCTCCTGCCGCGAGCCGAACGTGCCCGAGATCTGGATCGCCACCGATGCCTCGGGCAGGTCGATCGAGAAGTTCGCGACCTTCGACACCACCAGCGTCCGGATCTCGCCGCGGCGGAACTTGTCGAACAGCTCCTCGCGCTCCTTGTTGCGGGTGGAACCCTGGATCACCGGCGCGTCGAGCTCGTCGCCGAGCATCTCCAGCTGGTCGAGGTACGCGCCGATGACCAGCGTCGGCTCCCCGGCGTGCTTCGCCACGATGGACTTGATCACCGGGGTCTTCGTCAGCGCCGTCGCCGCCAGCTTGTACCGCTCCTCGGCCTCGGCCGTGGCGTAGTCCAGCCGTTCCGCGTCGGTCAGCGTCACGCGGACCTCGGTGCACTCCGCCGGCGCGATCCAGCCCTGCGCCTCGATGTCGCGCCAGGGCACGTCGTAGCGCTTCGGGCCGATGAGCGAGAAGACGTCGCCTTCGCGGCCGTCCTCGCGCACCAGCGTCGCGGTGAGGCCGAGCCGGCGGCGGGACTGCAGGTCCGCCGTCATCCGGAACACCGGCGCCGGCAGCAGATGCACCTCGTCGTAGACGACCAGGCCCCAGTCCCGCGAGTCGAACAGCTCCAGGTGCCGGTACTCACCCTTGGTCTTGCGGGTGATCACCTGGTACGTGGCGATCGTGACCGGCCGGATCTCCTTCTTCTCCCCGGAGTACTCGCCGATCTCCTCCTCGGTCAGCGACGTCCGCGCGATCAGCTCGCGCTTCCACTGCCGCCCGGCGACCGTGTTCGTCACCAGGATCAGCGTCGTGGCCTGCGCCTTCGCCATGGCCGCCGCGCCGACCAGCGTCTTCCCCGCGCCGCACGGCAGCACGACGACGCCGGAGCCGCCCGCCCAGAACGCCTCCGCGGCCTGCCGCTGGTAGTCGCGGAGCACCCAGTCCGTCTCGTCGAGGGCGATCGCGTGCGCCTCGCCGTCGACGTACCCGGCGAGGTCCTCGGCGGGCCAGCCGACCTTCAGCAGCGCCTGCTTCAGCCGTCCGCGCTCGGACGGGTGCACGAGGATGGTGTCCTCGTCGATCCGGGCGCCGAGCATCGGGCTGATCTTCTTGTTCCGGGCGACCTCGGTCAGCACCGCGCGGTCAGTGGTCGACATGACCAGGCCGTGCGCCGGGTGGTTGGCGATCTGCAGCCTGCCGAACCGGCCCATCACGTCGACGACGTCGATCAGCAGCGGCTGCGGCACCGGGAAGCGCGAATACGTCGTCAGCGCGTCGACGACCTGTTCGGCGTCGTGGCCCGCGGCGCGCGCGTTCCACAACGCCAGCGGCGTGATCCGGTAGGTGTGCACGTGCTCCGGCGCCCGTTCCAGCTCGGCGAACGGCGCGATGGCCATCCGCGCGTCGTTGGCCTGGGGGTGGTCGACCTCCAGGAGCACGGTCTTGTCGGACTGGACGATCAGCGGGCCATCAGTCACAACTACTGTTATACGTGCCTCGCTCCGACCCGCTCTCGTCGCGGGTCGCCGGTGGGACGATCTGCCGAGGGGATCACTGGAGGGCACGTTGACCACACCACCGTCCGACGACAACCCGTTCCGGACGCCCGGCTACGCGACGGCGCCGGCCCCGATGCCGCCGATACCGGGCACCCGGGCGCCGATTCCGCACTGGTTCACCATGAAGGTGCGGATCACGCTCGTCGCCTGCGTCGTCGCCGCGCTGGGCCTGGGCTCGCTGGCCGCGCTGGGCATCAGCCGGCTCGACAGCTACGGCACGCCGTCGAACGGCGATTGCCTGTACCTGACCCGGGAGGGCGCCGACAAGCTCGCTTACCACGGCGTCAGCTGCCGCTCGAACCGCGCGACGTACAAGGTCGAGAACAACTATCGCGGGGCCATCGCGTGCGCCTCCGGCGACTACGTGCGGTTCCGGCTCGGCGCCGGCACCGGTCAGACGCTCTGCCTGGCGCTGAACGTCAAGACCGGCGACTGCCTGCGCGGCGCCGACGACGAGAGCACGGTCGGCAAGGTGTCCTGTGGCGACCCGGTGGCGGAGGAGCGCGTCCAGATCCTTTCCGGCTACGGCCGCGACGACGAGTGCGAGGGCGCCGACAAGGTGCTCAGCTACGCCGGCCCGCCGGCCCGCACGGTGTGCCTGAGCAAGGCCGGCGAGAACATCTAGCCGAACCACCTGGTCAGGTCCGCGGGGTCGGTGGCGTAGCCGTCCGGCCGGACGAGCAGGAGCCGGCCGCGGTACTCGGCGTCGGCGGTGGCCGCGCGCACGAAGCCGACCTGCCCGGTGAAGCCGGCCGGCAGCGAGTGGTCGCCGAGGTCGAGGAGCAGTCCGCGGCCACTGTGCAGCAACGCCGACAGCCGCGTCGGGCCGTCCGCCGTGGTCAGGTCGAGGTCGGGGACGCGGTGCGCGCCGGGGTAGCTCAGGCCGAGGCCGGACAGCAGCCCGCTGAAGTAGCGGTTGCCGTCCGGCAGCCGCATCAGGTCGACGACGATCTCGCGCAGCGCCTCGACGTTCTCGCCGCGGCCCGGCGCCGTGAACACGCGCTGCGCCGCCGTGTGCCGGAGGACGCGCTCGGCGGCCGGGTGCCGTTCGGCGTGGTAGGTGTCCAGGAGCCCGGACGGCGCCGTGCCGTGGACGGTCGCGGCCAGCTTCCAGCCGAGGTTCATCGCGTCCTGGACGCCCAGGTTGAGCCCCTGCCCGCCGAGCGGCGGGTGGATGTGCGCGGCGTCGCCGGCGAACAGGACCCGGCCGTGCCGGTACTGCTCCAGCTGCCGCGTCGCGTCGTTGAACCGCGAAGCGCCGTATACCTCGCCCAGGCGTGTCTCGGCGCCGTACAGGGCCGTCAGCGCTTCGGTCACTTCGGTGTCCGACACCGGCGCGTCGCGACCGGGCTGCGTCGTCGTCGCGGAGCCGAAGACGAACCGGTGGGCGCCGTCGCCGAGCGGGGTGAGCATCGACCAGTAGCCGTTCGCCTGGCGGGTGACCTCGCTGAAGTGCGCGGCGCGGGCCGGGACGAGCGCGGAGGCGGCGGCGAGCCGGATGTGCGCGAGCGTGGCGACGTAGGTTTCGGTGCGGCCGGGGAACGGCACCCCGAGCAGCCCCCGGACGGTGCTGTGCGCCCCGTCGCAGGCCACCAGCCAGCGCGCCCGTCGCCCGTCCACGGTGACGCCCTCCGCGTCCGCTTCGACGGCAGTCACCTCGACGCCGCGGTCGACCACCGCACCGTGCTTCACCGCGTGTTCGGCCAGCATCGCCTCGACGTCGTCCTGGGTGCGGTTGACGACGCGCGGGTGGCGGGTCCGCCAGACGCTGTGGTCCAGCGGCACCGGCAGCCCGGCGAAGTGCCCGCTCGGGCCGTCGACCTCCGCGGCGGCGGGGTCGAGGCCGCGGAGGTCGAGGAGTTCGGCGGTGCGGGGCTGGAGCCCGACCGGCCTCGGCAGGCTGGGGCCGTCACGGCGTTCCAGCACAGTCACCTCGACACCGGCCAGGGCGAGTTCGGCGGCGAGCAGCAGGCCGGTCGGGCCGGCTCCGGCGATCAGGACGTCGGTCAACACGCACTCCTCAAGTAGACTGAGTGCGAAAGTAGACCAAGTGCAGTTTGTTGGAAAGCTAATAAGCGTTCTGGGCGGGCAGCAGGGCCTGGACGTCGAGGCGGCCGGCCAGCAACCCCGAGTTGTGCATCAGGTCGGCAACGCGCTGCAGGCGGATGCCGTTGAGTGACGCCGGGTACGAGCCGAGTGAGATCAGCGCGGCCGTGGTCGTGTCGATGTCGGAGAACTTCGGCAACGCGTCG
This sequence comes from Amycolatopsis sp. NPDC051128, assembly GCF_040682715.1. Taxonomy (NCBI): domain Bacteria; kingdom Bacillati; phylum Actinomycetota; class Actinomycetes; order Pseudonocardiales; family Pseudonocardiaceae; genus Amycolatopsis; species Amycolatopsis sp. NPDC051128. The sequence goes on from NZ_JBFBBN010000033.1 coordinate 35,677, forward strand.
CGCACGATCGCCGGGTCGGTCGCGCTCTGCTGGGCCGCGCCCAGTGCCGTGCGGAACGCCCCGAGGGTCCGTGGGTTGGCCTGCGCGAACGGCTTGGCCGACGCGTAGCCGGACAGCGGGAAGCCGAGCGTCGAGCCGCGGGCGCCGTCGGCCAGGATGTGCGCGCCGAGGTCCTTCTCGGCGCGGGTGATGTACGGCTCGATCATCAGCGCCGCGTCCGCGTCGTCCGCCTGGAGGGCCTGCGGCATCCGGTCGAACGGCACCTGCCGGAACTTGATCTTCGCCTCGTCGACGCCCGCGGTGCCCAGCACCGAACGCGCGACGAGCGCGCCGAGGTCGTCGAGCATGTTCACCGCGATTTCGGGGGACTTCTTCCCCGTCGGCACGGTGTAGGTGGAGCCGGGCAGCGTGACGAGGGCCATCGTGTTGGGCCCGGACGTGTAGGCCTCGCCCTGCAGTTGCAGGGCTGCCCCGCCGGCCGCGGCGCGGAACATCGCGATGTCGGAGGCGAAGGTGACGTCGAGGTCGCCGGCGGCCAGTTTCGCGAGCCCGTCCTCGGCGCCCAGCTCGATGAGCTGCACTTTCAGTCCGGCGGAACCGAACTTCCCGGCCGCGACGGCGATGCGCAGCGGGGCCGTGTCGATGGGGTTGCCCACGCCGACGCGCAGAGTGGTCCGTTCCAATGGCGGTGGAGCCGTAGTGGCGCCGGAAGAGAACACGCCGCACCCCGCGATCGCCAGAAGCGCCGCTACCAGCGGAATCAGCCATCCGCGTCTGATCATGAACCTTCACCTACCGCGAGAATCTGGTTCTCGTGCTGGATCGTATGGTCCGCGCCCCATACGATCGCGGGCAGGGCCGGATCGCACCAGCGCGGCTTTCGAATCTTCATGAAGCGGGCTACCGTTCAGTAGGTTCGAGGTGTCGGTAGGTCCGCGGGTTCCGCCCGCGGTGGAAAAGGAAACCAGGTGACCCGTCGCGACAAGCGTCCCCGCAAGGGCGGCGACGCGGCGGATCCACGTCCGGCCGGCGGCCGGTGGCGGCTGCGGAACTGGCGCCTCGGCACGAAGCTCTTCGCCGTCCTCCTGATTCCGGCGCTGGCCGTGATCGCGCTCGTCGGCCTGAGGATCAGCTCGGACCTGCGAGACGCCCAGCAGCTCGCGGAGTTCGCCACCCGCGGCCGCGTCGACAACACGGTCGCCGAAGCCTTGCACGAGTTGCAGCGCGAGCGCGACCTCACCGTCCGGTTCGTCGCCCAGAACCGGCAGGGCGACATCGCCGACCTCACCGGCCAGCGCAACCGCGTCGACCAGGCGATCGGCGCCTTCGAGCGGACCCTCACCGACAGCAAGGCGCGGCTCGACGCGAAGTCCGCGGAAAGCCTGCGGCAGACCAACGACCGGCTGCGCGTGCTGGGCGGTCTCCGGTTCTCCGCCGAGCATTCGGCGTTCCCCGCCGACGCCGTGCTGCGCTCCTACAGCGAGCTGATCTCCGGCCTGCTCGACATCAGCGGCTCGGCCGCCGCCGACGTCTCCGACCCGGAGCTCGCGCGCCTTCGCCTGGCCGGCAACGCGTTGGCCAGGATCAAGGACCAGATGTCGGTCAAGCGGGCGGTGATGGCCGAGGCGCTCGCCGAGGGCACCCTGAACCGCGATCGCACGCGCGCGCTGCTCGGCGCGGAAGCCGAGCTGGCCGCCGCGCGCAACGACTACCGCACCTTCGCGACGCCCGACCAGCAGCGGATGTTCGACGACACGGTGATCGGCCTGGTCGTCGACATCGGCAACGACATGGTCGAGTCCGCGCTCACCCGCACCGAAAACGGCCAGAACCTCTCGGGTCTCGACCCGAACCAGTGGGACACCTCGGCGACCCACACGGTGAACCTCGCCCACCAAGTGCAGCAGGCGCTGCTGGTCCAGTTGCAGGAACGCACGGACGCCCTGGCGGCGCAGGCCCGCACGGCGGCGATCTGGGACGGCGGCGTCGTGCTCGGCGTCCTGCTCGTCGCGGGCGTGCTGTCCGTGGTCATCGCGCGGTCCCTGTTGCGCCCCTTGCGGATCCTGCGCCGGACGGCGCTGGAGGTGGCCGAGCACCGGCTGCCCGCGGCCGTGCAGGGCCTGCTCACCGACCCCGAGCCCGCCCCGGAGAACCTGCGGAAACGGCTCGCCGTCGCGCCGGTGCCGGTGTTCACCCGCGAAGAGCTCGGCCAGGTGGCGCGCGCGTTCGACGCGGTGCACGGCGAAGCCCTCCGGCTCGCGGGCGAACAGGCGATGCTGCGCGAGAACGTCAACGCGATGTTCGTCAACCTCTCGCAGCGGAGCCAGGACCTCGTCGAGCGGCAGCTTTCGGTGCTCGACCGGATGGAGGCCGACGAGCAGGACCCGGACACCCTCGCCGGGCTGTTCGAGCTTGACCACCTCGCGACGCGGATGCGGCGCAACAGCGAGAACCTGCTGGTGCTGTCCGGGAACGACTCGGCGCGGGAGGACGCCGGCGCGGTCTCGGCCGACGAGATCGTCGGCGCCGCGCTCTCGGAGGTCGAGCACTACCAGCGGATCGAACTCGGCCCGGCGCCGCAGATCGCGGTCCGCGGCGAGGCCGTCAACGACCTCGTGCACGTCGTTTCGGAGCTGCTGGAGAACGCGACTTCCTATTCCGGCGACGAGAACGTCACCGTGGCGAGCGCCGAGACCCACGACGGCGACTGGCAGATCGAGATCATCGACCACGGCGCCGGCATGCCGCAGGCCGAGATCGACCGCACGAACGCGCGGCTCGCGCAGCCGCCGGACGTCGACGTCGAGGTGTCGCGCCGGATGGGCCTGTTCGTGGTCGCGACGCTGGCCACGCGCCACCGCATCGACGTCAGCCTGAGCGCGGGCGAAGACGGCGGGCTGATCGCGACCGTGCTGGTGCCGTCCGCCCTGATCGTCGAGCTGCCGCCGATGCCAGCGCCGCCGCTGCCCGCCGAGCCGCCCGCCGCCCCGGAACCCGAGCTGCTGGCGCCGCTGGCCCCGCTCACGCCGCCGGAACCCGAGCCGGAGCCGGAAGAACTGACGCCGCCGTCGATCGAGGCGGGCCCGCCGCGCCGGGCGCCGGTGGTGGCCCGCGACCACAACCCGGAGTGGCCGACCGCGGACAACGACGTCCACCTGGACCTCGACGACGCCCCGACCGAACGGATGCCCGCCTACCGCGACGTCCTGTCCCGTTGGTTCGACGCGTCCGCCGCGCCCGAGCAGCCGCGGCGGGCACCGGAACCGCGGCCGGTCGCGGAAGAGCCGTCTCCGGTGGTCGAAGAACCGCGTTCGGCCGCCCCCCAGCCGCGGCACGCGCTCGCCGCGCCGCAACCCGCCAGCGAACCCGCGTCCGCGCCCGTCGTGCGCGAACCCAACCCGGACGACGAAGACACCGAACCGCAGTTCGCGCCCGTCGCCCCGCCGGCCGCGATCGAGCCCGAGTACGAGTGGCCGACCCCGGCGGAGCTGGAACAGGAGGACGGCGCGGAGGACACCTGGCCGTTCCTGCGGCCCGCGGATTCCGTGGCCAGCCCGGGAGAGGTGCCGGAGCAGCGGCCGATACTCTCTCTTTCCCCGGAAGCGGTACGCGAGCGGATGACGAGCCTTCAAGGCGGCTTCCGGCGAGGGCGGCACGCGAGGGGAGACGACACCCGGAACCAGTGAACGGATGAGGCATGAGCTCGAAGACGCCCCTGCTGGAAGTGATCGCGCTGGACGCGGCGGATGCCGAAAGCGCGCAAGCGGGCGGGGCCGACCGCCTCGAACTGGTCGCGGACATGGCTCAGGACGGCCTGACGCCGTCGGTGCCGACGCTGCGTGACGTGCTTTCGGCGACCGACCTCCCGCTGCGGGTCATGCTGCGGGACAACGGTTCCTTCGCCATCGGCGACCTCGAAGGACTGCGCGCGGACACCGCCCGGCTGGTCGACGCGGGTGCGCGCGAGTTCGTCTTCGGCTTCCTCACCGTCGACAGCGAGATCGACCTGGACGCCTGCGAGGTGCTGATCAAGGAGATCGACGGCCTGCCCTGGACGTTCCACCGCGCGATCGACCGCACCCGCGATCCCTTGCGCGCGTACGACCAGCTGGCGTCGCTCGGGTGTGACACCGTGCTCGCCGCCGGCCACCCGAACGGCGTCGCGAGTGGTCTTTCGGTGCTGCAACGGCTTGCGCAGCGTGAGGGCGGACCGGAGCTGCTCGTCGGCGGCGGGCTGCGCGCGCAGCAGGTGCACCTCCTGCGCGCGGGCGGGGTGCGCGGATTCCATGTCGGAGGAGCGGTCCGGCCCGGCGGCTGGCAGTCGACGGTGGACGCCGAAACGGTGCGCGCCTGGGTGGACCTCGTCAAATCCTGATCCACTGCGAAACCCGCACACGGCTGGGGGTTTCGCAGTGAAAATCCGCAGCCGGTGAGTGGACAATGGGGGTGAGCCGCTCACCGGCTTATACCAGTATTTGATCCCTTGAATCGGACTTGCGAAATCGTTTTCTGATCTTGTGAATGTGAGTTAGCCTCGGACGTGCAAGTGCACGTGCGGTGCCGTTGTTGGGCTGCTTGGGGGCTGATGTGGGCGCGGGCATTGGTTATCGTGGGCGGGAAGTCGTGAAAAAGCAGCGATTTCGGCGGCAACACGACGGGCGGCTGACGTGGTGCCAAGAACCCTTCGGCCGGTGCGGGAGGCGGAGCTGTGAGTGCACGTATCCGGTTCGCGGGCAATTCGATCAGAGGCCATCAAGAAACGAGGATGTCGACCCTTCGGTGGATTTCTTTCGCCCGGGAGCGGCTGATTCTCCGCACTTATCGCTCAAGTGTGTCCGGAGCAAGCCGAAAGGCCGGATCGTGACCGGTGCGATACCGCCTCAACGCGGAACCGAAACCTCCGAAGACGAGTTCGCCCGGCTGGGGCTCGGCGGCTCGCTCGCCCTCACCGGCCTCCTGGCCGCGGTGAAGATCGCGGAAACCGCCACCGGCGTGGTGCTGACCGCCACCGGGGTGCTGCCCGGGGCCGGTCCCTCGAAGGAACGGGCTCCGGCCTGGCCAGGCGGGGAATGAGCGAGGGCTGCCGTGTCCGGCGGTGAAGGCCCGGACGATCCGCGTGGTGCGCGCGTGGGTCTCACCGACGTGCGGCGGCTGGAGGACGTCGTCGCGGAGCTCAGGGCTCGTGACTACCGCTACGGAGGCGGGGCCTGCAGCGAAGACATCGAAGCGCGGTTGCCTGCTGCCGTGGAGCTGCTGAGCGGCACGATGCGCGAGCCCGTCATGGTCCGGCTCTGCGCCGCGGTCGCCGACATGTACAACTTCGCCGGCTGGACGAACTTCGACGAAGACCACCCCGCGGCCGCGCAGGCGGCCTTCGCGCGAGCGCTGGAACTGGCCGTCGAAGGCGGGAACGACGGCCTGCGGGCCAACATCCACTACCGCACCGGGCGGCTGCGCCTGCACTACGGCGCGGTCGACGCGGCGCTGGCGGAGTTCGCGCTGGGCCAGGAGGCGGCGCTGCTGGCGCACTCCGAGCTGGCCCAGGCGATCCTGTCGGCGAACCAGGCGTGGGCGTGCGCCAAGAAGGCCGACGTCACGGCCGCCGTCACGCACCTGCGCCACGCCCGCACGGAGTTCGCCGCCGCCGAAGGGATCGAACCGGAGCCGTGGGCGGCCTTCTTCGGGGCGACGGACCTGGCGGCGATGATCGGCACGGTGCACGCCGAACTGGCCCAGGTGGTCGACGTCCGGTACGGCCGCGCCGGGATCCCGGCGCTCACCGACGCGATCGCGGGGTACGGCCCGGACATGGCCCGCAGCCGGTCGCTGACCGTGATCTGGCTGGCCACCGTCCACGCGCTGGACGGGGACCTCGACGTCGCCGCCGAGGTGGGGCGGGAGGCGGTCGAGGTGGTCGCCGCCCTGCGGTCGCCGCGGTCGCGACAGCGGCTGCGGACGTTGTAGGCCGCGGCCTGTCGCTTTCCCGGTGACGCGCGGGCTCGTGAAATCGTCGAACGCATCGGCAGCCTCTCCCGGTGACAAGCGACAATTCAGACAATAATCGGCGTGTCATGGAAAGGTAAACCGTTCGGAAAATAAAAACGGGATCCGTCCGAAGCTCAGACAAAAGTAGGTTCTCGGCGTGATCACCGCTTCTTATGCTTCTCGGCAGCCTGCGGCGAGCATTCCGCGCAGGCCCGGTCCCCACCGCCGAGAGGAAATCCCCCATGCGCTTGCGCAAGCTCGTCGCGGCCGCTGTGCCGTTGCCTGCGTTGCTCGGCCTCGCCGTGGCCCTGCCGGCCGCCGCGGCACCGGAGCCCCTGGTCACATTGGCCGACAACGCGGCGCCGCTGGTCAACAGCGACCGCACCGGCGACGTCGCGGCCGACCGGCCGATCACCGCCGCGCTCTCGCTGAAACTGCACAACCAGCAGGCACTGGAAAAGTTCCTCGCCGACGTGCAGAACCCGGCTTCGCCGCAATATCACCACTTCCTGACCCCGGCGCAGTTCAATGACCGGTTCGGTCCGACGCAGGCCGATGTCGACAAGGCCGTCTCATTCCTCGGGAAATCGGGCGCCACCGGGATCGAGGTTTCCGGTAACCGCCAGGCCGTCACTTTCACCGGTTCCGCGGCGCAGCTCGAATCGGCGTTCCGCACCCGGATCGGGACCTACCGCGACGCCGTGTCCGGCCGGAGCTTCTTCGCCAACGACGCCGTGCCGGCCGTGCCCGCGGACGTCTCGAGTGTCGTGAGCAACGTCGTCGGCCTCGACAACCACGCCGTCCGCACGCACTCGACGGCGAAGGCGGCCAAGCCCAACGTCGTCAGGTCCGTCACCCCGCCGGTGCTCAAGACCGCCTACGGCACCAGTGCCCTGTCGGCGACCGGCAGTGGCGTGAAGGTCGGCTTCGTCGAGTTCGACGGCTACCAGAAGTCGAACATCACCAAGTACGACAGTACTTATGGTCTCTCGGCGGGCCCGGTGACCACGGTGCCGGTCAGCGGCGCGAACTACGACTCGTCGCCGGGCGACGGCCAGATCGAGGTCGAACTCGACATCGAGGTCGTGCACGCGGTGGCCGCCGCGGCCGGCGACTACGTCTACGAGGCACCGAACACGAGCGCGGGCGAACTGGCGATGTACCAGAAGATCGCGTCGGACCACACGGTCGACGTCGTCTCGATCTCCTGGGGCGCCTGTGAATCCGCGGAGGGGTCGAGCGCGGCGAACAGCATCAGCGGCGCGATCGCGACCGGCACGGCGGAGGGCATCTCGTACTTCGCGGCCGCGGGCGACGACGGCACGACCGACTGCTACCGCCAGACGGGTTCGACGGCGAAGGCGGTCGACTTCCCGGCGTCGAGCCCGAACGTCACCGGCGTCGGCGGCACGAAGCTGACGGTGACGTCGTCGAACGGCTACAGCGGCGAGACGACCTGGAACGACGGCAACAGCGGCGGTTCCACCGGCGGCGGCATCTCGACGGTGTTCGCGGCGCCCTCGTGGCAGTCGTCGCAGAGCACGACGAAGCGCAAGGTCCCGGACGTCTCGGCGGACGCCTCGCCGACGTCGGGCTACTACATCTACAGCGCCGGCAGCTGGGAAACGGTCGGCGGCACGTCGGGCGCGGCCCCGCTGTGGGCGGCGTTCGCGGTGTTGCAGAACCAGGTCCACGGCGGTGGCCTGGGCAACCTGAACCCGAAGTTCTACTCGATCGGCAACGGGTCCTCGTACGGCACGGGCTTCCACGACGTGACGACGGGCAACAACACCCTGCACGGAACGACCGGTTTCTCCGCCGGGACCGGGTATGACCAGGTGACGGGCTGGGGTTCCTTCAAGGCAAGCGGCTTGTCCGGCCTGATCGGCTGAGTTCGCGCCGCCGGGGCTGTAGCAATTTCGCGACGGCCCCGGCGGCACGTTTTCGTCGGTGTGCGGTGACAGAATGCGCACATGGCGACACGAGTAGCGACGCCCCGGTCCCGCGCACTGGGCTTCGGCATTCGAACGGCGCGGAAGGCGCGGGACCTCGGCGTGCGCGAACTGGCGCGGCTCGTGGATGTCACGCCGCAGGAGCTGTCCCACTGGGAGAGCGGGACGCGGGTGCCCCGGATCGACCAGGTGGGGTTGCTGCTGGGGGCGCTCCGGGTCGAACCGGTGGAGCGCAAGCGGTTGCTGGAGCTGGCGGAGTACGCGAGGGAACCCAACTGGCTGGAACGCACCGTGCCCGGCATCTCACCGCGGCTCTCGGCCTTCATCGAGTACGAGCGCACGGCCTCGGCGATCTTCGCCTGGGAGCCGCTGCTGATCCCCGGGCTGCTGCAGACCCCCGACTACGTGCGGACGATCCTCGCGGCAGCCGGGCGGCCCCGGGAGGAGGAACAGCTGAGGGTCAAGGTTCGCCTGCTGCGGCAGGAAGTGCTGACTGGCCGGGATCCCTCGCCCTACACGGTGTTCCTCGCGGAGACCGCCCTGAGGCAGCGGCGCGGCGGGCCCGAGGTCATGGCCCCGCAGCTCAGGCACATCGTCGAGGTGGCGCAGCGGCGGAACGTGACCTTGCGGGTCCTGCCGGATAACGAAGAATTCCACCCTGGTCTCAACGGTTCCTTCGTCATCTTCGACTTCGCCGACTTGCCGCCGATCGTGTTCCTGGAGCAGTACCGGGGCAGCGCCTACCTCTACGATGAAGAACAGGTGGCCGACTACCGAGCGGCCCAGCGAGTGATGGCGATGCTGGCCCTGAGCGAGCAGGACTCCTGCGCGCTCGTTCGGGAGGTGATCGCCGACTTGGAGGCGTGATGTGGCGTAAGTCCAGTTACAGCGGGACCGAAGAGAACTGCGTCGAAGTGCGTCTCGGCCCGGTGTCGCAGATTCGCGACACGAAGGACCGCTCCGGCGGCACGATCTCCGTCTCCGCAGCCGCTTGGGGGGCTTTTCTTCGTAACGCCAAGCGTTAGCCTGTGGTCATGAACAAGCGCACGGTGTTGGACGCCACCCGCGAACTCCTCCGCGAACTCGGTCTCACCACGGTGTTCGGCAACCCCGGCACCACCGAGGTCCCGTTCCTCACCGACTGGCCGGACGACTTCGACTACGTCCTGGGCCTGCAGGAGTCCGCCGTCGTGGCGATGGCCGACGCCTACGCCCAGGCCACGCGCCGGGCGGTGCTGGTCAATCTGCACTCCGCCGGCGGCGTCGGGCACGGGCTCGGCAGCCTCTTCAACGCCTACCGCAACCGGACGCCGCTGATCATCGTCGCCGGCCAGCAGATCCGGTCGCTGCTCCCGCACGAGCCCTTCCTCGGCGCGATGAACGCTCCCGAGTTCCCCAAGCCGTACGTGAAGTGGTCCGTCGAGCCCGCCACGGCCGAGGACGTCCCGGCCGCGCTGGCCCGGGCCTACCACGTCGCGACGCAGGCGCCGTCCGGTCCCGTTTTCGTCTCCGTCCCGGCCGACGACTGGACCGCCACCACGGAACGGCCCGTCATCTCCCGGCCCCGCGTCCGGGGGTTCGCGCCGGACCCCGAGGCCGTCACCGAACTCGCGGCCGCGCTCGAAGCCGCCGAACGGCCGGCGATCGTCGTCGGGGGCGCCGTCGACCACGACGGCGCCGTCGTGGAAACCGTCGCGCTCGCCGAACGGCTCAACGCCGGCGTGTGGGTCGCGCCGATGTCCTACCGCTGCTCGTTCCCCGAGAACCACCCGCTGTTCCAAGGGTTCCTGGACCCCGAACGCGGCGCGGTCTCGGATCGGCTCGCCGCGTACGACCTCGTCGTCGTGCTCGGGGCGCCCGCCTTCACCTACCACGTCGACCGCGGGCGCGAGGCGGCTCCGATGCCGCCGCTGTTCATCGTCAGCGACGACGAGCAGGTCCTCGCGCGCGCCTTCGAAGGCACCGGCATCCGCGCGACGCCGAAGCTCGGTGTCCGCGCGCTGCTCAACGCCGTCGAGCGGAGCACGCGGCCCGCGCCGGCTCCGCTGCGGCGTCCCGCGAAGCCGGGCAACGAGAAGCTCACCGCGGAGTTCGTCTACGCGACGCTCGCGGACCTGTTGCCGGACAACGCACTGGTCGTCGAGGAGGCGCCCAGCCACCGCGGGATCATGCACGACCACCTGCCGATCACGGCGACCGACACCGGCTTCCTGACGATGGCCAGCGGCACGCTCGGCTACGGCGTCCCCGGCGTGGTCGGCGCGGCGCTCGCGTTGCCGGACCGCAAGGTCGTCGGCGTCATCGGCGACGGCTCGAGCATGTACGGCATCCAGGCCCTCTGGACGGCGGCGCGTCAGGAACTGCCGGTGACGTTCGTGATCCTCGACAACACCGAGTACGCGGCGGTCCGCATCCTCGGCGACGCGATCGGCGGCGCGAAGCTCCCGGGAACGCAACTGGGCGGCATCGACTTCGCGACACTGGCGGCGAGCATGGGCTGCCAGGGCATCGCGATCACCGAGGCGACCGCCCTCTCGGGCGCGCTGACGGCGGCACTCGCCGACAAACGCCCGACACTGGTGCACGTCCGCGTCTCGGCATCGAACCGGTCGCTGTACTGACGAGCCGCGGGAGACCGCCCCGCGTCGGGTTCAGCTTCCGGTTTTGCTCTCCGTCACGTCGGCCTTGGCCTGCTCGGCCAAGGCCCACTCCGCGGCGTCGGACGCGGCCGCGACAGCTTCGGCCGGGGCCCCGCCGTGCAGCAGCCGCGCCACTTCGCCGCGCAGCGTCACGAACTCCGCCGACTCGCGCGTGGTGATCTGGTCGCGTTCGGCGGGCAGGCCGACCGTCAGGTCCGCCACGATCGACGCCGGCGACTTCGACAGCACCAGCACCCGGTCGGACAGGTAGACGCTCTCGTCGATGTCGTGGGTGACGACCAGGATCGTGCTGCCCTGCTCGCGCTGCACGCGCCGGGTCAGGTCCTCCAGCTCGAACCGCGTCTGCGCGTCGACCGACGCGAACGGCTCGTCCATCAGCAGCAACGCCGGACGGCTGGCCAGCGCGCGGGCGATCGACACCCGCTGCTGCATGCCGCCGGACAGCTGCCACGGGAACTTCCCGCCCACGCCGGACAGGCCGACGTGCTCCAGCGCCTCGGCCGCCCGCGCCCGCCGCTCGGTCTTCGAGATCGGCCGCCACCGCAGCGGGAACTCGACGTTCTTCTGCACCGAAAGCCACGGGAACAGTGAACGGCTGTAGTCCTGGAACACGACGGCGAGGTCGTCCGGCACCCCGGAGACGCGGTCGCCGTGCAGGCTGACCGTGCCTTCGGTCGGCGGAGTCAGCCCCGCGATGCAGCGCAGCAGTGTCGACTTCCCGCAGCCCGACGGCCCGACGATGCTGGCCAGCTGCCCGGCTTCGACGGTGAAGGACAGGTCGTGGACCGCCGTGTGCGCCTTGGCGCCGCTGCCGTACCGGTGACTGACGCCGGAAACTTCGAGCATGGTTGACATGAGGGGCCTTTCCAGCGTCAGTCGCGGCCCAGGCGGGTCGGCTGCCACGCCAGCACCCGCCGCTCCGCGACCAAGAAGATCGTGTTGAACACATAGCCGAGGATGCCCAGGAGCACCAGCCACGACCACATGGTGGGGAAGTCGAAGTCCTGCTGGGCGTTCATCAGCGACCGGCCGATGCCGTTGTAGGCGCCGACCAGCTCGGAGATCACCATCAGCAGCAGCGAGATGGACAGGCTGATCCGCAGGCCGGCGAAGATCTTCGGCGCCGCCGCGGGCAGCACCACCATGCCGAGCCAGTACCGCTTGGGCGTGCGGAGCGACCGCGCCGTCTCCACCTTGACCTGGTCGACCGAGCGGACGCCGTCGACCGCGTTGAGCAGCACCGGCCACACCGCGCCGAAGATGATCGACCCGGTCTGCATGCCCGTGCTCAGCCCGAACAGCACCGCGAACACCGGGATCAGGGTGGGCGGCGGGATCGAGCGGAAGAACGCGAACAGCGGGCCGACGTAGTCCATCGCCTTTTCGGACCGGCCGACGAGCACACCCAGCACGATGCCGGCGACCGCGGCCAGTCCCCAGCCGCCGAGCATCCGGCCGAGGCTGGGGAAGACGTTGTCGAACACCGCGTCGGTGAGGAACAGGTGTGACGCGGGCCCGCTGAACCACAGGTTCGCCGCGCGGACGGCGATCTCCGTCGGCGGCGGGAAGAACTTGCTGCCGCCGGCGCGGGCGGCGAACTCCCAGATCACCACGAGGATCGCGAACAGCAGCCAGCTGCGGACGACGGCCGCCGCGCCACGCGCGGCCCGCCTGCCGACGCGGCCGGAAAGGGTCGCCGCGGTCACGCGATCGCCTCCCGGTCCACCGTGCTCCACCGGAACAGCCGGTTGCCGAGCCGTTCGAGTCCTTCGTTGATCAGGAAGCCCAGCGCCCCCGCGACCACGGTGCCGGCGAGGACCAGGTCGAACCGGATCGAACCGGTGCCGGCGACCATGATGAAGGACCCGAGCCCCACTTCGGACCCGGCCAGGAACTCGACGCTGACCACGGCGATCAGCGCGATCGTCGCGGACAGCCGGACGCCGGTGAAGACGAACGGCGCGGTTTGCGGCAGCGCGACCGACGACAGGATGCGGAACCGGCTGGTTCCGCACGCGCGCGCGGTCTCCATCAGCACCGGGTCGATCTCGCCCATGCCGTAGATCGTGTTGAACATGATCGGCCACAGCGAGGCGTACACCGCGAGGGAGATCTTCGCCTCGGGACCGGAGCCGATCACCAGCAGCACCAACGGGATGAGCGCGGCGACGGGGATCGGGCGGAGGAACTCGACGATCGCGGCGGTCGCGGTGCGCAGCAGCGGGACGCTGCCCAGCAGCAACCCGGCGGGCACGGCGATGGCGATGGCGATCGCGAGGGCGAACAGCCAGGCCAGCATCGTCGCGACGACGTCGCGGAGGAAGGAGGCGTCGCCCAGCAGGTCCCCGACGGTGACCAGGACGACGCTGGGCGGCGGGGTGAACGTCTTACTGACCAGGCCGACCTGGACGACGACCTCCCAGAGCAGGAGGAAACCGACCAGGCCGGCCAGGCCGCGGAGCAGTTTCGTCACGTCAGCTGGTCGCCTGGGGGGCGATCATCGGCGCGGCGTCGACGGACGACGTGATGACGCCCATCTGCAGCAGCAGGTCCGGCACCCGCTGGAGGCGCCGGGCGTCGAGGGTGGAGCCGTAACCCGGCAGGGTGAGCAGCTTGGCCGTGTCCTCGTCGATCTTCGCGTACTTCACCAGTAGCGGCTCGACCTTCGAGCGGTCGTTGATCGCGTCGAGGGTGGCCTTCTTCATCGCGCGCTGGAAGGCGGCGAGGGTCTTCGGGTTTTCCTGCACCCACTTCTTCGTCGCGCCGTAGCCGGTCAGCGGGAAGTCCTGGCTGGCGCCGGTGTTGATGTCGATGACCGGGATGGCGCCGACGAGCTTCGCCGCCTGCGAGAGCATCGGCTCCGGCATGTAGGCCGCGTCCACCTGGTTGTCCTTCAGCGCCGCCGCCATGTTCGGCAGCGGGACCGGGACCCAGTTGACCTTGCCGTAGTCGACGCCGTGGTCCTTCATGACCGACTTGGTGAGGATGTCGGACGCGGTGTTCACGGCCGTGATCGCGATCCGTTTGCCGGCCAGGTCGTTGACCGTCTTCACCGTGGAGTTCGGCACCGTGACGATCGCGTTGCTCTTCGCGTTCACCGACGTGCCGTCGGCGACCAGCTGCACGTCCGCGGCGCCCTTGCTCTTGGCGACGAAGAACGGCGTGTAGGTCGAGAGCGCGATGTCCGCCTCGCCGGAGATCGACTTCGTCATCGACGCTTGACCGCTGTTCGCGATGATCTGCTCGACCTCGAGGCCCTCGGCCTTGAAGTACCCGCCGTCCTGGGCCAGCCAGAACGGGGCGAGGTCCGTGGTCGGCATGATCGAGACCTTGATCTTCGACTTCTCCAGGCCACCCCCGTTCGACGAGGCGTTCGAGTCGCTCGAGCCGAGTGCGCTGCAGCCGCTGACGGCTGTGACGGCTGCGACGGTGAGGGCGAGCCCGAGCGCGGCGCGGCGAGTGCGAACCCGGCCACTGCTCATGGCGTTTCCAAGCAAGGCCTGCTCCTTGAAGAAAGTGACGGTTGGTGTACCGAATCCGTGGGAAGTGCGTGACTCATTCTCGAAAGTCACGCGGGCCACTGTAGAGAACGTGACGGCTTGCTCACAACGGGTTGGATACATACCTGAGAGGGTGGCGCACGTCACTCTTTTAGCCTCTGGTCTAGACCCGCTGCTCCACACGCAGTAGCTGTTCACCCAGCGTAGGAGCGAGTTTGTGATTGTGCGATGACCAGCTGTGCGTCGGCTGAGCGAACGCTGTGCAACCATCCAGGCGGGTACTGTCGGGAGGGTTACATCTTCTCCGGCCGTTCGCTACCCTCTGCACCTGCGGGGAGGTATCAACCTCCGATGTAGTGAGAGAGAGTGCCTGGATGGCCGATCAAGACGATCCACTTCGGTTTACCAGCACACGCTGTGCTTTTCCTGAGGAAATCTCCCCCGCACAGGCCACTGCCTGGCCTGGCACAGCCACCGCGCCGGTGGGCTAGGCCGAACGAACAGACCGATGCAGGACCAGCGCAGGGACCAGACCGTGATGCTCCAGCTGAACCGATTCCGTCCGGCCGGACGGGGTTCAGGAACCCCCGACGTAGACACTGAAGACGATCTTTTCACCCCTACGGGTAGCGTCTTGCGCTGGGCTCCTTCCGAACGGCCGGTGAGCCGGAGCGCCGGGAGCGTGCAGACGAGTGGCTGAGGAGAACGCGATGCGCCCTGGCGGGCGCTGGACCGACCAGGGCTTTACGAGCACGAACGATGATGGTGGTGCGGCGGTGCCGAACGAAGACACCGCGGGGGTAGGAGGGGCCCCTGCGCGGCTGCCCGGAGCGGATCCGGGCCGGAAGTCCGGGCTGTTCTCGGGCATGCGTGACTGGCGGCTGCGCTCCAAGCTGGCCGCGGTCCTGATCATCCCGACGCTGACCGCGCTGGCGCTGGGTGCGCTGCGCGTGGTCGACGACGCCCAGGAAGCGGGCGAGTTCCAGCGCACCGCCGACCAGGTGGCGTTCGCCGTCAAGGTCACCACAGTGGTGCACGAGCTGCAGAACGAGCGCTCGCTGGCCGTCGCGCGGATCTCGTCCGCCAACTCGCTGCTGCAGACCGGGCTCGACGCGCAGATCGCCAAGGTCGACCGCGAGGTCGGCGACCTGCGCAACGCGGCGGCGACCCTGAACTACGAGGACCAGGCGACCAAGGACCGCTACACCCGCGGTCTCCAGCGCCTCGACGCCCTGCGCCCGCTGCGCGCGGCGTTCAACACCAACAACGGCCTGCCCGACATCACGGTGCTCACCGCCTACTCGGGCATCCTCGACTCGCTCATCGAGCTCGGCCGCGAGGTGACCACCGCGGTCACCGACCGGGACGTGCTGCGCCTCGGCACGAGTACGCAGGCGATCAGCGAGGCCAAGGAGTTCACCACCCGCTCCGACGCCGAACTGCAGATCGCCGCGTTCCGCGGCGACTTCCCCGGTGACCTTCTGGACCAGACGCGCGCGGCGGCGTCCAGTGCGGACGCAGCCGTCGAGGCCTTCCTCGCGAACGCCGACGACGACCAGCGCCAGCTCTACAACGACACCTACTCCGGCCCGGAGGTCGACGACCGCCGCCGGATCCAGACCGAGGCGTTCGCGGTCTCCGCGCTGGGCAGGGCGCCGACCATCGACACCACCGCGCTCGGCAAGGACAGCACCGTGTCGGCCGACAAGCTGCACGCGGTCGAGTCGAACCTGCTCGCCCAGCTCAAGACCCGCGCCGACGACCTCGCCACGGCGGCGGTCAACTCCGCGTGGGTCGGCGGTGCCGTGGTGCTCGCCGCGCTGGCCGCCGCGATCGCGCTGATGCTCATCGTCGCCCGGCTCATGCTGCGCCCGCTGCGGGTGCTGCGGAAGACCGCGCTGGACGTCGCCTACACCCGGCTGCCCGAGACCGTGCAGGCCATCCTCGACGACCCGGACCCGGTCGGCGCCTCGAAGAGGGCCGTCCAGCCGGTGCCCATCACCTCCCGCGACGAGATCGGCGAGGTCGCGCGCTCGTTCGACATCGTCCACGAGCAGGCCGTCAAGATGGCCGCCGAGCAGGCGCTCCTGCGGGAGAACGTCAACGGCATCTTCGTGAACCTCTCCCGCCGGTCGCAGCGGCTGGTGGAACGCCAGCTCGGCGTCATCGACCGGCTGGAAGCCGACGAGCAGGACCCGGACCACTTGGCCAGCCTGTTCGAGCTGGACCACCTGGCCACGCGGCTGCGCCGCAACGGCGAGTCCCTGCTGGTGCTCTCCGGCGCCGGCCTGGCGAAGTCGGTGCCCAAGCCGGTGCCCGCCGCCGACGTCATCGGCGCCGCGGTGTCCGAAATCGAGCAGTACGCCCGGATCGAGGTCGGCATCGTGCCCGACGTCGCGGTCCAGGGCCTGGCGATCCACGACCTCGTGCACGTGCTCGCCGAGCTGCTCGACAACGCGACCTACTTCTCCGAGCCGGAGACGAAGGTCATCGTCCGGGCCGTGGTGACCCGCCGGAAGGCCCTCGCCATCCAGGTCACCGACCACGGTGTCGGCATGACCGAGGAGCGGCTGGCCGAGGTCAACGCCCGCCTGGCCGAGCCGCCGGACCTGGACGTGTCGGTGACAAGGCGAATGGGCCTGTACGTGGTGTCGCGGCTGGCCAAGCGCCACGGCATCGAGGTCCGGCTGCGCGAGAACGAGGACATCGAAGGCGGCGTGATCGCTCGCGTCGTCGTCCCGGCCGAGCTGCTGACCCAGCTCCGCCCGGGCATGCAGCGGCAGACCCCGCTGCCGGCGAACCGCTCCGAGACGTCGATGTCGATGCCGAGCATCCCGATCCCGGCCGCGCGCTCGGACTTCGACCAGTCGGCCTTCGACCAGACGCAGACGCACACCCCGGTGCCGCCTTCCTCGCCGCCACCGCCTCCTCCGCCGTCGCACCAGCCGGTGCCGAACCAGGGCGGGCTGGTCCCGCTCGACCAGCCCATCAGCCTGGACGACCTGGTCAGCGGTGGCCGCGCGGCGGGCCCGTTCCTGTCGCCGGACCTGCCGAAGCCCGAGACGCCGGCCTGGCCGACCGCCGAGGACCTGGCACCGCTGACGCCGTCGTCGAACGGCGACGGCGCCAGCTCGAGCACCAGCGGTACGCAGTACGCGCCGCTGGTGCTGCCCAAGCGCGAGCCGAAGTTCGTCCCGCCCGAGGAGCCACCCCCGCCGCCACCCGTGGACGACGCCGGCTCGTCGGCTCTCGAGGACGACGTGCCCACCCGGCGGCTGCCCATCTACCAGTCGGTGCTGTCACGCTGGTTCAGTGAGGGCGACGAATCGGCCGCCGAACCGGTGTCGCCGCGCAGCGAGGGTGAAGACCCGAACCTGCCGCCGCTCACCGGCTCCGATGATGTGCCGGCAGTGTCGGCAGCGGCAGCGGCAGCGGCTTCCGCGCCGGTCGCCGAGGACTCCGAGCACGCTGAACCTGTGGACGAGCTGCAGCCGACCGCGGCGACCCGGCACCCGCTCCTCCCGCCCGACGACGGCTGGCACAGCGCCTCCGACGACGGGTGGCAGGCGGCGCAGTCGCTGCTCGAGACCAAGAACGAGGAGATCACCCCGGCCGGGCTGCCCAAGCGCATCCCGAACGCCTATTTGGTGCCGGGATCGATCAGCAGCCCGAGCTCGACGCCCGAGGCACCGGCTCAGAACAACTTCGCGGACGCAGGAGCGGGCATGCCCGGAACGGGTGCGATCACCCGCTCGGCGTCCGCGGCGCGGAGCCGGATGGCAAGCTTCCAACGTGGTTACACGTCGGGACGGCATGCGTTGAAGGAACTCCCGGCCGAAGAGAGGCTGGAAGGCAGCGGAGTTCCAGGGCGTGGCAACACCACAGACAGCAGTGAGGAGTGAAAGTGACACGGGCGGGTGCAATGCAGCCGGGTGGCGCCGCGCAGCCGAACGGCCAGGCGCATGCCAAGGCGGGTAATGCCGGCAGCTTCGCTTGGCTGATCACGGATTTCGTGCACCGGGTGCCCGGCGCGGCCCACGCGGTCGTGGTGTCGGCCGACGGCCTGCTCTTGGCGGCCTCGCGTGGCCTGCCGAAGGACCGGGCGGACCAGCTGGCCGCGGTGGCGTCGGGGCTGACCAGCCTCGCGCGCGGCGCGGCCAAGGTGTTCGAGGGCGGTACGGTCGCGCAGACCGTGGTCGAGATGGCCAACGGCTTCCTCTTCCTCATGTCGGTTTCCGACGGTTCGTGTCTGGCGGTGCTGGGGTCGCCGGAGAGTGACATCGGCCTGGTCGTCTACGAGATGACCTTGCTGGTGGAGCGGGTCGGCCAGCAGCTGACTCCGGAGATGCGGGCGCAACTGCAGGGTTCGGCTGTCCGCCGCTGAGGACCTGGGAACCGAGGAGAGAGCCGTGGACGACGGGCGCTTGAGGGGTGAGGGCCGGCTCGGTGACGACTTCTCCGGCGGGTGGTCCGATCAGCCGGACGACGGCCGGGAGGACTGGCAGTCGTTCCGGGAGCGTGTCGACCGTGAATGGCGGGCGCGGCGGGTGCAGGCCTCCGACAGCGACCCCGTGCGGGAACCACCGAACTGGCTGACCGACAGCAATGCCGGGCAGGAACCGATCCGGCCGATCCCGGCCGGCAGCAACGAATACCGTGACCGGCTGCTCGGCGGCCCCGGCGCGGAGCTGTTCGGCGGCACGAGTGGGCCGCTGTACGACGCGGCGGACTTCGCCGCGTACAGCACCGACCGGGATCGGGACTACGCCGAGTACACCTCGGGGCCCGACTCCGGTGAGCTGGCCGCGGCCCTGCCGCGGCAGGCCCAGCAGGAGTACGTCGACGAGCCGCCGGCGACCGAGATGGAGACCTCCGGCCTGGTCCGGCCGTACTTCCGGACCAGGGGCCGGACGAAGGCGACCCTCGACCTGGCCATCGAAGCGCTGATCTCGACCAGCGAACAGGGCCGGATGCTCGACCGGGTCCGGGTGCCCGAGCACCGGTCGATCTGCGACCTGTGTCTCGACACCCGGTCGGTGGCCGAGGTGGCCGCGTTGCTGCGGCTGCCGCTCGGCGTGGTGCGCGTGTTGATTGGTGACGTGGCGGGCCTCGGGCTGGTGCTGGTGCATTCCAGCAGCACGACCGTGGGCGACCGCCCGAGTATCGAGTTCATGGAAAGGGTGCTCAGTGGGCTTCGGAGAATTTGACTCCGACGCGAACGCGCCGCAGGTGACGGGTCCGACCTCGTCGGCCAAGATCGTGGTCGCCGGCGGGTTCGGTTCGGGGAAGACAACGATGGTCGGGGCGATCTCCGAGATCGACCCGTTGACCACCGAGGCCATGATGACCGAGGCCAGCGTCGGACACGACGACACCTCGGCCACGCCCAACAAGACCACCACCACCGTGGCGATGGACTTCGGGCGTATCTCGCTGGACTCGGACCTGGTGCTGTACGTGTTCGGCACCCCGGGGCAGCACCGGTTCTGGTTCATGTGGGACGACCTCGCGGTCGGCGCCATCGGCGCGGTCGTGCTGGTGGACACGCGACGGCTGGCCGACGCGTTCCCCTCGATCGACTTCTTCGAGAACCGGAAGCTGCCGTACGTCGTGGCCATCAACTGCTTCGACCGGCTTCTGCACCACCAGATCGAGGACGTCCGGCACGCGCTCACCATCGCGCCGTCCGTCCCGATCATGGCGTGTGACGCGCGCGAGCGCGACTCCGCCAAGCAGGTGCTGATCTCGGTCGTCCAGCACGCGATCGCGCACGATTCGGCGTTGCGCGCGGGATAGCCGATGACACCCCGATCCGGATGCGGCCGTTGGAGTGAACTCCGCGTGCTTCACCCACTTCGGGGAGTGCTGCCGCCGTCCGGAGGAGGGCCCGGAGACCCCGGCCCGGCGGCGCCGGGGACGGCGTCGCCCACGCGGCCCGTCGGCACCCGGACTGACCTGCGCGGACACCTCGCCACCGTGGGGTGCGGCCGACGCCGGGAAGTGCGCCACGGATGCGTGACCGGGGCCCGGTCGACGCGCAGTGGGGTCGCGCGCACACAGAGGGTGCGCGGCGGCGGCCGGATGGTGGCGGACTCGACACCCCCGATGGTGCGAATACGCTCTATCGTGGCGTCGTCGACCGGCCGTGCCGGCCACTCCGGTGTGCGGTGCGCGGCGCCGCACGAGCAAGGAGGGGCAGTAGTGACGGCTTCCGGCCAGCAGCAAGGCTCGTTCGGCTGGCTCATCACGGACTTCGTTCGCCGGGTGCCCGGCGCCGCGCACGCCGTTCTGGTGTCCGCCGACGGGCTGCTCCTGGCGCCGTCGGAAGGGCTGCCCCAGGAACGCGCGGAGCAGCTGTCCGCCGTCGCGTCCGGGCTGATCAGCCTGACGGCGGGGGCCGCGCGCTGCTTCGAAGCGGGCGGCGTCAACCAGACCGTGGTGGAAATGGAGCGCGGCTACTTGTTCTTGATGTCCGTTTCGGACGGTTCGTCGCTGGCGGTGCTGGCCGCGCCGACGTGCGACATCGGCACGGTCGCCTACGAGATGACCCTGCTCGTCGAGCGGGTCGGCCAGCAGATCACCCCCGAGCTGCGCGCGCAGCTTCAGGGCGGCGTGCGTGGGTAGGACACGATGAGGATTTCGGGATTCGACGATCCGGACTCCAGCGGCTGGGACGCGCTGCACCGCGGCACCGAGCGCGAGGGTTTCGATTCGCCCAGCAAGTTCGACATGTCGACGCTGTCGATGATCATGCCCAAGCGCAAGCCAGCGCGGCCGAAGCCGGATGCGCAGGGCTACACCGACGAGGACACCCGTGAGTGGGGTTCTTCGACGGCCGATCCCGCCGGTCCGGACGACGAGGGCTACGAGCCCGGCGAGCCGGAGTGGCAGGACGAGGAGACGTACGAGCCGGAGCCCCCGGCGCTGGAGCCGCCCTGGACCCCGCCGACGGGTGCGCGCCGGCCCCCGGCCCCGCCGCCTCCGCTCGCGCCCCGGCCACCCGCGCCGCGCCAGCCGGCGCCCCGGCCACCCGCGCCTCGGCCGCCGGTGTCCAGGCCCCTGGCGGCGCCCCCGCCTTCGTGGGCCCCGCCGATCGACCCGCGGACCGGCTGGACGCCCCCGCCGGACCCGGAGACCCGCTGGGTCCCCCAGCCGGATCCGTGGGAGGAACCGGCCTGGAACGAACCGGCCCGCGTCGCGAGCCCGGTACCCGTGGCCTCGGTGGGCTCCCGGGTCCGCCCGTACACGCGCACCGGCGGGCGTACGCGCTCGGACCACAACCTGGCCCTGGAGGCGCTGGTCTCGACGTCCGACGACGGACGGCGCTACCGCGGAGTCCGGTCGGTCGAGCACCGCCGGATCTGCGACCTGTGCCTGGACACGAGGTCGGTGGCCGAGATCGCCGCCCACCTGCGGCTGCCGCTGGGCGTCGTGAAGGTGCTGGTGGGGGACATGGCCGACATCGGGCTGGTGTTGATCCACCAGACCGAGCTGATCCTCGGGGACCGGTCGTCCCGCGACTTCATGGAACGGGTGCTGGCCGGTCTGCGGGCGCTGTAGCCAAAGTCCGTGAATGTCGCATTGAGAGACTCTAAGTCCCTCAATGCGACATTCACGGTCAGGCTGCCGTCAGGTCGAGCGCCAGGGTGTTGCCCGGGCCCGGCACCGCCGCGTTGACCAGCGCCGTCGCCGAGCCGCAGTTCGCGAAGGCGCCGATCGTGTAGGTCGAGTTCAGCCGGCCGCCCTTGCCGGTGACGAAGCCGGCCGGCACCAGTTCGGTCGTCACCGGCTCGGCCGTGCCGCACGCCGCGCCGACGTCGTACGGTGCCCCGTCGACCCGGACGTCCGACACCTTGACCGGCCAGGTCGCGGACCCGGAGAAGCCGCCGAACACCGAGCCGTCGGCCTGCCCGGGGCCGAGCGTGATCGTCCCGCTGACCGTGCCGACGCCCGGCACCGAGCGGGTGACCTTCACCGGCGGCAGCGTGATCGTCCCGTAGAACGTGTACGGCCCGATGAGCGTGTACATGTCGAACTGTCCCGGCCCGAGCTTGAGATCGGCGTTCGGCTTCGCGATGTGCGTGCCGCCGGTGACGGTGTACCTCGAGTAGACCGGCGGCCCGGCCGCGTCCGCCACCCCGGCGAACCCGGCCCCTCCCAGCACCGTCGCCGCCGTCAGCGCGATCGCGCGCGTTCCCCACTTCACGATGGTTTCCCTCCCTGGTCGCCGAATCCGGCGAACCAGGCTTACCACGGACCCGGGTGGTCCGGCGGTCGTTCACCGAACCCGGCGGTCAGTCTTCGACCAGGGCCGCCGAGGTGATGCGGTGGAGGGAGTACTGCTCGTTGTTCTCCCCTTCGAGCACCCCGCCGCCGACGCGCACCGGCCGCACCACGCGCTGGCTCGCCGTCCCGCGCGAGTCCACGAAGCCGATCCACACCTCACGGCGCTCCAGCGTCGCCCGTGACAGCAGCTCCAACGTCGCCGACGTGTCCGCGCCGCCACCCACCGGCGCCCGGACCGCCGAACCGCGGCGCCGGGCCGAGGCCGCGTCGCCCGCTCGCAGGTTGGAGACGATCCGCGCCGCCTGGTCCTCGGTCAGCACCGCCTGCTCACCGGGGCCGCGGCGGGCCGCGCGCGCTTTCGCCGGCAGCCGCCTGCCGTCCTGGCGGATGTCGACCACCCGGCCGTCGGGGCCCTCCGCCGCCGGGGCGAACCCGGCCCCGCGCAGCCCCATCAGCACATCGTGCAGCGGGTCCGGGCTGATCACGACGGTCGGCGCGATCCGCCGCAGGTCGTGCTCCGCCGCCACCGGGTGGGCCAGCAGCTCGGCCAGCAACGCCTCGTCGTCACACCGCAGGAACGACGCCGCGACGCCGCCGCGCAGCCGCCCGTGCCGCCGCGCCACGTCGTCGATCAGGTAGCTGAGCCCCTGCGGCACCGGTGTCGCCGACTTTGTCTTGAACAGCGCGTGCAGCTCGCCGGCGGTGCGGCCGGTGTCCAGCGCGCGCCGCACCGAGCCCTCGGTGATCCGGTAGACCGTCGCGTGCCCGGACGACTCGACGTCGGCGACCGCGCCCATCTCCGCCGCCAGCTCCGGCTCCAGCGGACCCGGCGCGACGACCGTCAGATCGGCCTGCAGCAGCACGTGGTCCACCGGCGCGGGCAGCGCGTCGAGGATCGCCTCGACCGCGGCCGGCCGGTCGTCGGCGAGCAGGGCGCGCGTCGCCGTCGTGACGCCGCCGAGAGCGACGAGGCCCAGCGCCGAAGCCTCGGCCATCGTCCACCGGACCGTCTCGTCCCGCAGCCGCCCACCACGGCGAGGGGCCCGCCAGGCCAGCACCGCGACGAGCTCGTCGACGCTCTTCGCCCCGGCGCCTTCGGGCAGGTCGGCCAGCGCGGCCAGCACCCGGCGCCGCGCGACCGGCGCCAGCGGACGGCGCAGCTCCTCCGACAGCGGCGCGATCGGCTTGTCCTTGGCGTCGCGCCCGCCGGCCAGTCCCGGCAGCCGCGGCAGCTCCAGCCACGCCTGCGCGAGCGTCATCCACCGCTGCGCGGTCGGCGACGCGAGCCACGAGTCGGTCAGCGTCGTCGGCACCCATTCGGGCGCGGTCGTCTCGCTGTCGGCGACGAGCCCGGCGCCGACGGCCAGCTCGGCCAGCAGGATGGCCTGGGCCTCGTCGATCTCCAGGTCCTTGGCGAGCTTCCGCAGCTCGCGCACGCCGAGGCCGCCCGACTTGAGCACCGGCGGCGGGGTCGCCGACCACGCGCGCAGCAGGGATTCGGTGTGGCGCAGGAACTCCATCGCCTCACCGGCCGCCGCCTTGTCCAAAGTGGACGTCTGGTGCGGGTGGACCGGCAGCTCGGGCTCGCGCAGCGTGCCCGGCCCGAACACCCCGCCGCGCACCGCGACGCCGAGTTCGCGCGGCAGCTCGACGGTCTGGTCGTCGCGCCGCAGCAGCAGCCCGCGCGCGAGCAGCTTCTGCACCGGCGTCTCGGCCTTCTCGAGCGTGAGGTCCAGGCCGGCGTCGCGGGTGCGGCCGATCGGCGGGCCGGCGGCGAGGGCGTTCAGGACGCCGCGTTCGTCGTCGGACAGCTCCGCCAGGCGCGCGGTCAGGTCCTCGCCGTCGAGCGACGGCGACGACGCGCCCAGCCCGGCCGGGAACGGCCCGAGCGCCTCTCGGACCGCGGGCGGCACGCGCAGCGCGTCGTCCGGGCCCCAGGCGAGCACACGGGTCCGCAGCCGGGTGAGCGGCGCGGTGACATCGGTGCCGACCAGCTTCGCGACGTCTTCGACCGGCACGGGATCGCGATCGGCGCCGGCCAGCAGGCACGCTTCGAGCACGGCCAGGGTGAAGGTGTCGAGGTCCTCGCAGGCACGCGCGACCGAGCCCGGCGTGCCGGCCCGGGTGGCCAGCACGGTGCTGTCGGACGGCGGGGGCGTGGACAGGTCGCGCCGCGTGCGGAGCAGTTCCGCGAGTGCGCCGTCGGACTCCGTGCGCAGCCAGTCCGCCAAAGAGGTCGCGGGCATAGAAGGCCAGGGTACCCGGGCGGTTGCCCGGGCCTCGCCAGCCTCAGGCAGACTGTCTCCGAGAACTGAGCACCGCAGTGGAGGACGTTGTGGCCAAGGGTGAGAAGAAGCACAAGGGGATCGACCCGACCTGGCCGGGCGAGGACGGCGAGCACCCCGTGACCGAGCTCGCGGCCGACCGCCAGGGCGCGCTGTCGCCGTTCGGGGAGATCACGTTCCCGCTGGACTCGGTGCCCTACGTGCACCCCGAGACCGAGATCAATCGCTGACGCTGTTGTTACTGGTCAGTACCGGTATCGGGGCCTCGTGAGGGCGGTCACGGGAGTAGGTTTCCACCCGTCCCAGCCCACCTTTCCCATGCGGGGGTAGTGCCATGCCGGTTCCCGGTCCCGGATATTCGATCACCGTCCGGGTCGAGGCCCCGGCCTCGTCCAGCGCGGCCGGTGACCTGACCACCGCCGTCGGGCGCGTCGGCGGCGTGCTGACCGCGTTCGACGTCGTCGAGTCCCACCCGGACTCGATCGTGGTCGACATCAGCGCCAACGCGCTGTCGGAGAACCACGCGAACGACATCACGCAGACGCTCGACTCGCTGCCCGGCGTCAAGGTCCGCAAGGTCTCCGACCGGACGTTCCTGATCCACCTCGGCGGCAAGATCGAGGTCACGCCCAAGGTCGCGCTCCGCAACCGTGACGACCTCTCCCGCGCCTACACCCCGGGTGTCGCGCGCGTCTGCCAGGCGATCGCCGCGAACCCCGAGGACGCGCGCCGCCTGACCATCAAGCGCAACACCGTCGCCGTCGTCACCGACGGTTCCGCGGTGCTCGGCCTCGGCAACATCGGCCCGGCCGCCGCGCTGCCGGTGATGGAGGGCAAGGCGGCGCTGTTCAAGAAGTTCGCCGACGTCGACGCCTGGCCGGTCTGCCTGGACACCCAGGACACCGAGGAGATCATCAAGATCGTCAAGGCGATCGCGCCGGTGTACGCCGGCATCAACCTCGAGGACATCGCCGCGCCGCGCTGCTTCGAGATCGAGAAGCGGCTGCGCGACCTGCTGGACATCCCGGTGTTCCACGACGACCAGCACGGCACCGCGATCGTGGTCGTGGCCGCGCTGCGCAACGCCCTGCGCGTGGTCGGGAAGAACATCGAGGACTGCAAGATCGTGGTCAGCGGTGTCGGCGCGGCCGGCTCGGCGATCATCCGGCTGCTGCTGCGGAAGAACCCGGGCGACATCGTCGCCGCGGACATCGACGGCGTCGTCCACTCCGCGCGCGGCAACCTCGACGACAACCTGGCCTGGATCGCCTCGCACACGAACAAGAACCAGGTCAGCGGCACCCTGCACGAAGCGCTGAACGGCGCCGACGTGTTCATCGGGGTCTCCGCGCCCAACCTGTTCGGCGCCGAGCAGGTCGCGACCATGAACTCCGATGCCGTCGTCTTCGCGCTGGCGAACCCGGACCCGGAGATCGACCCGCTGGAGGCGCAGCGGCACGCCGCCGTCGTCGCGACCGGCCGCAGCGACTTTCCGAACCAGATCAACAACGTCCTGGCGTTCCCGGGTGTGTTCCGCGGCCTCCTCGACGCGCACGCGCACAACATCGACGACGAAATGCTGCTCGCGGCCGCCGACGCGATCGCCGACGTCGTCGACAACGGCAAGCTCAACGCGTCGTTCATCGTGCCGAGCGTGTTCGACAGCGCCGTGGCGCCCGCGGTCGCGGAGGCCGTCCGGAAGGCCGTGCGCGCCGAGCGGGCGTGACGGTGGCGGTGGCGGCACTTCCGTCCCGGCGCCGCGGAAGTAGCCTCGCGGTGTGAGTGAACTCAGCCACGTCGACGAGACCGGCGCCGCCCGGATGGTCGATGTCTCCGGCAAGACCGCCACCGCGCGGACCGCGCTCGCCGCCGGGACCGTGCGGACCACCGCCGAGGTGGTCCGGCTCCTGGCCACCGACGGTCTTCCCAAGGGCGACGCGCTGGCCACCGCGCGGATCGCCGGGATCATGGGCGCGAAGCGGGTGCCCGAGCTGATCCCGCTGTGCCACCAGATCGCGCTCTCCGGAGTCAAGGTGGAGTTCGAGCTGGGCGACGCCGAGGTCCGGATCCGCGCGACCGCGAAGACCACCGACGTCACCGGTGTCGAGATGGAGGCGCTGACCGCCGTGGCGGTCGCCGGGCTGACCGTGCACGACATGATCAAGGCCGTCGACCCGGCGGCGACGCTGGACGAGGTCCGCCTGCTCCGCAAGGACGGCGGCAAGACCGGAACCTGGGAGCGGCCGTGAAGCGCACCGCGCGCGTGATCGTGGCGTCCAACCGCGCCGCGAAGGGCGTCTACGAGGACAAGACCGGCCCGGTCATCGTCGCCTGGCTGGCCGGCCGCGGCTACGACGTGCCGGCGCCGGTCGTCGTCGAGGACGGCGACCCGGTGGGCGTCGCGCTGCGGGCCGCGCTGGCCGACGGTGTCGCCGTGGTGCTCACCACGGGCGGCACCGGCATCTCGCCGACCGACCGCACCCCCGACGTCACCCGCGCGGTGCTGGACCACGAACTGCCGGGCGTCGCGGACGCGATACGGGCGGCCGGGCTGCCCAAGGTGCCCACGGCGGTGCTCTCGCGCGGTGTCGCGGGCGTGGCGGGCCGGACCCTGGTCGTGAACCTCCCGGGCTCCAGCGGCGGCGTGAAGGACGGCCTGGGCGTCCTCGACGGCATCCTGGACCACGCGGTCGACCAGCTGGCCGGTGGCGACCACCCGCGTTCCGCCGCTTCGGGCCCGGCGGTCCGCGTGGCGCGGGCGCTGGTGACCGAGGAGGTGCTCTCCGTCGAGGAGCACGCGCGCCTGGTGGAGGACGACGCGGCGGGCGCGGTGGTGACGTTTGCCGGGGTGGTCCGCGACCACGACGGCGGCAAGGGCGTGCGCGACCTGACGTACGAAGGCCACCCGAGCGCGGGCCAGGTGATCGCGGACGTGGTCGCGGACCTGTCGGCGCGCTGGACCGGCGTCCGCGCGGTGGCGGTGAGCCACCGCCTGGGGCCACTGACGATCGGCGACGTCGCCCTCGCGTGCGCCGTGGCGGCGGAACACCGCGGTCAGGCCTTCACGGCCTGCTCGGAGCTCGTGGACGAGGTCAAGGCGCGGTTGCCGGTCTGGAAGCACCAGCACTTCACCGACGGCACGGACGAGTGGGTCAACTCGCCCTGATCCGGAACACCGCGACCCGGCCGGCGGCCCGTCTCGGCAGACGGCCGGATTGGTGACTTCCTCGAGCGTCACAGCTTGCCTGCGGCGCCCGTGGACGAGCTCGCCCCGGCCGGTGGCGCGGACGTCGCGCGCCCAGTCGCCGTCCGGCAGGCCGGCGATGACGTAGCGGCGGCCGTCGACGGTCAGTGGCGAGACCGGTGTGGGGCGCGGAGCGCCCGAGTGACGGCCGGACACGGTCAGGACGATGCCACAGTGCCCAGACGCGGCCCTAGGCGCGTCAGCAGGCGGACGAGCCGGTTGGCGGACGGGAGCCGGCGAGGCAGGGCGGGTCACCGAGGCGACCCATGAGTGACATGAACCCTCCACCGCCCGGGGGATTGGCGGTGGAGGGTTCGTGGGTGTCACGGCTCGAGGCCGGACTTACGCATCACTGCGCGATCGTCACTTGGTGGCGATCTTCTGGCCGACGAGGATCAGGTCCGCGTTCGGGATGTACTTCTGGTTCAGGTCCTGCAGCTTCTTGTAGCCGCCCTCGACCTTGAACTGGCTGGCGATCTTGGACAGGGTGTCGCCCGCCACGACGGTGTAGTCACCGGCCGGGTTGGAGCTGCTCACGCCGGTCGCCACCGCCGGGGCCGCCGCCTGCTTCGGGGCGGTCGTGCTCTTCTTCGGGGTCACCTTCTTGGTGGTGTTGGCCTTGCCGGTGGCCTTGGCCTTGGGGGCAGCCGAACCGCTGCCACCCTTCTTGCCACAGACCGGCCACGCACCGATGCCCTGACCCTGCAGGACGCGCTCGGCCACGGCGATCTGCTGCTCACGCGAAGCGCCCTGCGCGCTGCCGGTGCCGCCGTAGGCCTTCCAGGTGCTCTGCGTGAACTGCAGGCCGCCGTAGTAGCCGTTGCCGGTGTTGATGCTCCAGTTGCCGCCGCTCTCGCACTGCGCGATGGCGTCCCAGTTGGTCGCTGCCGACGCGGGGGTGGCGGCGATCGCGAGGGGGGCGCCGACCGCGATGCCCGCGATGGCGACGCGAGCGACGGTGCGGGTAGCAGCGGACATCTTGCGGTGCTTGCCTCGGTAAGACATCTGAATGCTTCTCGGTTTCCCTGCGCCTACGAGCCTGTGCTGAGGGTCAGGATCGGGGTCCTGGCGCCGGCCGTCTCAGACCGGCAGACGAGTCCGACGCACGGCGCGTCTTCGTCGTCCCCTCGTCCCTGTCCGGAAATGCTTTCGCTCGGGGTATGGGTCCGGGTATCCGTCGGACAGGGCTAGGCGCTACGGATTCCCGGTCTTGCTGGCTGGTCGGGGCCAACCGAATAGCGACGGTACGTAACGACGGCCGTGATCGGAAATTATTCGGGGCGTGACCTACGTCACAGTAACGCCACGCAACCCTGGTCGATAAGCCCGTTTTCGCAGGTCAGCGGGCCGTTATCTGGCCGTTTCCTAGTCGAGATAAAACACGGATCGTGAGGCTTGCATCACGTGTTTGGGGCAGCGAATGGGCCATTCGCGACGTCCGGTGCGCGATTGAAGGGGCGCATCTTATGACTCCTGGCGGGACCGCGCCAGACTTGACAATCGTGCCCCAGGTACCTCGCGAGTCACAGCGGCCCCACCTGTTCGTGGGTTGATATCACGGCTCGGGGGCCTCGTGACCGGTCATCCTCGGGCGACCCGGTCGACGCACCGTGACCGACCAGGCGAAACAGGTCACCGGATGGGGTTCCGGCCGACGGGTTCAGCCTCCCGCGAACAACCGGATCCGGCGGCGCGCCACGCCGACACCCCCCGAACGGGCGTCGCCGAGCGGTCGCTTCCGTACTCGAACGGTCGGCTCGCGTACCGGGAAGGCGAACTCGCGTACCTGGAGGGTCGGCTCGCGTAATCGAGAGTCGCCACGACGAATTGGCTGGTCATACGGCGTGTCGTCCGCTCAATCCCGCGAGCCGACGCTCTGGGTACACGAGCCGACGCTCTGGGTACGCGAGCCGACCGTCTGGGTGCGGAAGGGCAGGTCAGCCGCCGGCGAAGGGCGGGAGGACGTCCAGCTCCGCGCCGTCCCGCAGTGGCCGGGCCAGGTCCCGCACCGCGATGCCGTCGAGCAGGTAGCTGACCGCGTCCAGGATCCGCGGCAGGCCCGCCGGGTGCAGGCGGCGCAGCTCGGCCACGGCGTCGGCGACCGACGCGCCCGACGGCAGCTGCAGCTTCTCCTCTTCCACGCCCGCCGCGGCACGGGCCGCCGCGAAGTACCGCACGACGATGGTCAGGGTGGCCATCTCAACCGCCGATCGCGCTCATCGGCCGGATCGGCTGCGCGAACCCGGCGTCGTTGATCTCGTGGCCGGCGAGCTTGCCCCACATCGTCGCCCGCCAGGCGTCCGCGACCTCCTCATCGCGCGCGCCCGCGCGCACGAGGGAGCGGAGGTCCGTTTCGTCGTTGCTGAACAGGCAGGAGCGCACCGCGCCGTCGGCGGTCAGGCGCGTCCGCTCGCACGCCGAGCAGAACGGCCGGGTCACCGACGCGATCACGCCGACGTCGCCGGGGCCGCCGTCGACCAGCCAGCGCTCGGCGGGCGCGCCGCCCCGCGCGACCGGGAACGGCGTCAGCGAGAACTCCGCGCTCAGCATCTCGAGGATCTCGGCCGCGGTGATCATCTCGCCGCGGTTCCAGCCGTGCTGGGCGTCCAGCGGCATCTGCTCGATGAATCGCAGGTGGTAGCCCTCGGCGAGGCAGAACTTCAGCAGCGACACAGCATCGGTCTCGTTCACGCCCCGCATCAGCACGGCGTTGACCTTCACCGGGGACATCCCGGCGTCCCGCGCGGCCGCCATGCCGGCCAGCACGTGCGAGAGCCGGTCGCGGCGGGTGATCTTGAGGAACGTCTCGGGGTCGACGCTGTCGAGCGAGACGTTGATCCGGGCCAGGCCCGCCTCGGCGAGCCCGGCCGCGCGCTTGGCGAGGCCGATCCCGTTGGTGGTCATGGACAGCCGGGGCCGTGGCTCGAGCGCCGTGACCCGCGCCACGAGGTCCTCGAGGCCGGGGCGCAGCAGGGGTTCGCCGCCGGTGAGCCGGATGTCGGTGACGCCGAGCAGCTCGACGGCGATCCGCATCAGCCGGACCAGCTCGTCGTCGGTCAGCACCTGCTCGCCCGGCATCCAGTCCAGGCCTTCCGCGGGCATGCAGTAGGTGCAGCGCAGGTTGCACCGATCCGTCAGGGAAACCCGGAGATCGGTGGCCACCCGGCCGAAGGTGTCGATGAGATGGGGGTTCTCGGGCCGAGGCGCGCGAGAAGGACCTCGTGTACCGGGGACGCGAGGAAACCCTAGATCCACTGCCGTCATTACGCACAGGGTAGCTCCGGATCGGGCGAAGGGAGCCGATCGCTAGGATACTTTGTGGAGTGAGTTGTTCAGTTGGCGAACTATCTCGGACAGTGCGCCGGAGGAAGGACACGTGATGTCGAACACCACGGGAAAAACCTATCCGCTCACCGACGAGGAACTCGCCCGCTTCGCCGAATTGAGCCGCGAAGGCAGCACGCTGACTGTCCTGCGACACGCCAGGATCGCCGAGCGGATGGGCCTGTCCGGCACCGACCACAAGGCGTTCGACCTGGCCATCCAGGCGGGCGGCCCGCTCACCGCCGGCCGGATCGCCGAGCTGACGGGGCTGTCGACCGGCGCGGTCACCGGCGTCATCGACCGGCTGGAGAAGGTCGGGCTGGTCCGCCGGGTCCGCGACCCCGAAGACCGCCGCAAGGTCCTGGTCGAGGTCGTGCCCGGGGTCGTCGACCGCTTCGCGCCGCTCTTCCAGTCTGCCTTCGACGCCCTCCGCGAGACGCTCGCGCAGTTCTCTCCGGCCGAGCGAAAAGCCATCGAGCGTTATCAGAACGTCATGAACGGACGGCTGCGCGCCGATTTCATGGACTCCGCGCGCCCCGCGTAGCTTTTCCTCAACTGCGGAGATAATGTCTCGGTCATGCCGCAATTTCGGTTGTCCGAGGCCGCGCGCCTGCTCGGGGTCAGTGACGACACCGTGCGCCGCTGGGTGCGCGCGGGTCAGCTGACCGCCACCGACGACGCCGCGGGCCGGAAGGTCGTCGACGGCGCCCAGCTGGCCGGGTTCGCGCGGGCGCAGGCCGCCGGTCCCGAAGACCCCTCCACGGTCGGCCGCTCCGCCCGCAACAGGTTCGTCGGGCTGGTCACCGAGGTCATCGCCGACAAGGTGATGGCTCAGGTGGAACTGCAGTGCGGGGCACACCGCGTGGTGTCCCTGATGAGTACGGAAGCCGTCCGCGAGCTGGGTCTGCGCCCGGGCGTGCTCGCGGTCGCGGTCGTCAAGGCGACCACAGTCATGGTGGAAACACCGGAAGGAAATCGATGAAGAACCTCGCTTTTCGGGGGGCCGGGCGGCGAAGCCGCCGGTTGGCACAGCTCGCTCTCGTCGTGGCCGCGGTCGCCCTGTTCGCGGGCGCGTGCAGCAGCTCGGACGAGCCCAGCACGCAGCCCGGCGCGTCGGTCACCGCACCCGCGCCCAAGGGGGCGGGCAACGCCGGCGGCGGCACGCTGACCGTGTTCGCCGCCGCGTCGCTCACCGAGTCGTTCACCGCGCTCGGCAAGGAGTTCGAGGCCCAGCACCCCGGGACGACCGTGAAGTTCAGCTTCGCGGGTTCGGCCACCCTGGTGCAGCAGCTGACCAACGGCGCGAAGGCCGACGTCTTCGCCGCGGCCGACCAGGCCACGATGGACAAGGCCAACCAGGGCGGAGTGATCGACGGCCAGGCGACCGTGTTCGCCACGAACAAGCTCGCCATCGCCGTCGCACCGGGCAACCCCAAGAACATCCGGTCGTTCGCGGACCTGAACAAGGCCGGGCTGGCCGTGGTGACCTGCGCGCCACAGGTGCCGTGCGGTTCGGCGGCGAAGAAGGCCGAGACGGCCGCCGGCGTCACGCTCAAGCCGAAGAGCGAGGAGCAGGACGTCAAGCAGGTGCTGAACAAGGTCCAGTCCGGCGACGCCGACGCGGGCCTCGTCTACGTCACCGACGCCACGTCCGCCTCGGGCAAGGTGGACAAGGTCGACTTCCCGCAGGCGGACCAGGCGATCAACAGCTACCCGATCGCCGCGGTCAAGGGCGGCCAGGCCGCCCTGGCGCACCAGTTCGAAGAGTTCGTCCTCGGCACCGAGGGCAAGCTTGTGCTGACGAAGGCCGGGTTCGGCTCTGCGCGGTAGGCGTTCCCCGAGCGGCCGGCCGGGCGCCGCCCCGGCCGGTCACTCGCGCGTCCCGTGGGTGCTCGCCGTCCCCGCCGCGCTCGCGCTGGCCCTGGTGGTGCTGCCGGTCGTCGGCCTGCTGGTGCGCACCGACCTCACCCGGCTGCCCGGCCTGATCGCGACGCCGTCGTCGTGGCACGCGCTGCGGCTGTCGCTGATCACGGCGGCGTTGTCCACTCTGGCCTGTGTGCTGCTCGGGGTGCCGCTGGCCGTCGTGCTCGGGCGGGCGCGGTTCCGCGGGGTCCGGCTGCTGCGGTCGATCGTGCTGCTGCCCCTGGTCCTGCCGCCGGTCGTCGGCGGCCTCGCGCTGCTGTACCTGCTCGGCCGCAAGGGTTTCCTCGGCATGCTGATCACCACGCTGACCGGGGAGTCCGTGCCGTTCACCACGACCGCGGTGGTGATCGCGCAGACGTTCGTCGCGATGCCGTTCCTGGTGGTCAGCCTCGAAGGCGCGTTGCGCGGCGCGGGCGACCGCTACGAGCAGGTCGCCGCGACCCTCGGCGCGCGCCCGTGGACGGTGTTCCGCCGGGTCACGCTGCCGCTGCTGCTGCCCGCGCTCGGCTCCGGAGTCGTGCTCAGCTTCGCCCGCGCGCTCGGCGAGTTCGGCGCCACGATCACCTTCGCGGGCAGCCTCGAGGACGTCACCCGCACCCTGCCGCTCGAGGTCTACACGCAGGCCGAAGTGGACGTCGACAGCGCGGTGGCGCTCGCTCTGCTGCTCATCGTCGTGGCCGTCGTCGTCATCGCCGTCGCGCGGCCACGCTCGTGGGAAGGCGGCCTGCGGTGAGCCTCGCCGCCCGGATCGACGCCGTCCGCGGCTCGTTCCACCTCGAAGTGGACCTCGACGTGCCCGCCGGGAGCGTGCTGGCGCTGCTCGGCCCGAACGGCTCCGGCAAGTCGACGGTGCTGGGCTGCCTCGCCGGGCTCGTCACGCCCCGGTCGGCGGAGATCACGGTGGCCGGGCGGGCGCTGGCCGGCGTGCCGCCGCACCGCCGCGGGATCGGGCTGCTCTCCCAGGACGCGCTGCTCTTCCCGCACCTGTCCGCAGTGGACAACGTCGCGTTCTCGCCGCGCTCGACCGGCGCCGGCCGCCGCGCCGCACGGGAGCGCGGCTACTTCTGGCTGGCCGAAGTGGACGCCGTCGAGCTCGCGGACCGGCGGCCAGGGCAGTTGTCCGGCGGCCAGGCCCAGCGCGTCGCGATCGCCAGGGCACTGGCCGCGGAGCCGGACCTGCTGCTGCTCGACGAGCCGTTCGCCGCGCTCGACGTCGACGCCGCCCCCGCGATCCGCGGCCTGCTCCGGCGGGTGCTCAAGGCCGGGCCGACGACCGTGCTCGTCACGCACGACCCGCTGGACGCGCTCGCGCTCGCCGACCACGTCGCGGTGATGAACGGCGGCCGGGTCGTCGAACGCGGCCCGACCCGTGAAGTGCTTTCGGCGCCGCGGACGGCGTTCACCGCGCGGATCGCCGGCCTGAACCTCGTCGCCGGCACCGCGGTTCTCGAAGGCCTGCGGACCGCGTCCGGCGAGGTCGTGGCGGGCATCCCGGCGCCGGACGTCGTGCCGGGGGAGCCCGCGGTCGCGGTGTTCCCGCCGAACGCCGTCGCCGTCTACCCGCACGACGGCGACCACCGCGGCAGCCCGCGCAACACCACCGGCGCGGTCGTCGCGGCCCTGGAGCCGCACGGGCCGGTGATCCGGGTCCGGGCCGAGGGCGACGGCTGGGCCCACGGCCTGACCGCCGACCTCACCCCGGCCGCCGTGGCCGAGCTCGCCCTGGAGCCCGGCTCGGCGGTGACGCTCTCGGTGAAGGCCGCGACCGTGTCGGTGCACCCGGCCGCGGTTTCCTGAACGGCGACGAGCCGTCGATTTCGTTCGATCACGAAATTCGCTGCTGTTTATCGCTGCACTTTTAATTGCCGGACCCGGGAAATGCCGCGCATACGTCCACGTGCTTTCCGACGGGATGCGCCGTCGACGTCGAAAAGTATTCCGGCAATTCCCGCGGAACCCGTTTTTCGCGCGCACCGCAGGTGCCTCGCACGCGTGATAGGTTTCGCCCATGAGCGAAGGCCGGTGGACGTACCTCTCCGACATGGACGGCGTCCTGGTGAAGGAGGAGCACCTCGTTCCCGGGGCCGACGAGTTCCTCGCCGAGCTGAAGGCGAACGGCATCGACTTCCTGGTGCTGACGAACAACTCGATCTACACCCCCCGCGACCTGCGGGCCCGGCTGGAGCGCACCGGGCTCGACATCCCGGAGGAGTCGATCTGGACGTCGGCGCTGGCGACCGCGAAGTTCCTCTCTTCGCAGCGGCCGAACGGCTCGGCCTTCGTCATCGGCGAAGCGGGCCTCACGACGGCGCTGCACGAGGTCGGCTACGTGCTGACCGAGCGCGAACCGGACTACGTCGTGCTGGGCGAGACCCGCACGTACAGCTTCAGCGCGATCACCCGCGCGATCCGGCTGATCGAGGGCGGCGCGAAGTTCATCGCGACCAACCCCGACGCCACCGGGCCGAGCGTCGAGGGCTCGATGCCGGCCACCGGGTCGGTCGCGGCGCTGATCGAGAAGGCCACCGGGCGCTCGCCGTACTACGTCGGCAAGCCGAACCCGCTGATGATGCGCTCCGCGCTGCGCCGGCTCGGCGCGCACTCGGAGTCGACGCTGATGATCGGCGACCGGATGGACACCGACGTCCACTCGGGCATCGAGGCCGGGCTGCAGACCATCCTGGTGCTCACCGGCATATCCACCCGGGAGTCGGCCGAGCGCTATCCGTATCGGCCCACACTGGTGATCGACTCGATCGCTGACCTGATCGGGCGGACCCTGGACCCGTTCGGCGAAGGCTGACGGTGGGCCGGGCGGAAGCAGGGCTTATCGTCACCGGATGAGCAAGTCCACGTACGTGGTCGGCGACGTCCACGGCCACCGTGACGAGCTGGCCGAAGCCCTGAGAGCCGAAGGCCTGCTCGACGACGAGGACACCTGGTCCGGGGGCGAAGACCAGCTGTGGTTCCTCGGCGACTTCGTCGACCGCGGCCCCGACGGCGTCGGCGCGATCGACCTGGTCATGCGGCTCGAGGAGCAGGCCGCCGAGGCCGGTGGCCAGGTGCAGACGCTGCTGGGCAACCACGAGATCCTCGCGTTGGGGATGTACCACTTCGGCGACGAGCCGGTGCCGTCCGACTTCGGCCCGCGCAGCTTCGCCCGCAGCTGGGAGATCAACGGCGGCCTGCTGTCCGACCAGGACCGGCTGACCCCCGAGCACATCGAGTGGCTGACCGCGCGCCCGCTGGCCGCGCTCGCCGCCGACCACCTGTTGCTGCACTCCGACACCCTCGAGTACCTCGACTGGGGCGACACGGTCGACGGGATCAACGAGGCGGCGGGCGAGATCCTGGCGGGTTCGGACATCGAGGCGTGGTGGGACGTCTGGCGCCGCATGACGACGCGCTACGCGTTCCGCGGGCCCGACGGCGAGGACAACGCGCAGAA
Organism: Amycolatopsis sp. NPDC051128; assembly: GCF_040682715.1. Taxonomy (NCBI): domain Bacteria; kingdom Bacillati; phylum Actinomycetota; class Actinomycetes; order Pseudonocardiales; family Pseudonocardiaceae; genus Amycolatopsis; species Amycolatopsis sp. NPDC051128. Next base: position 72,284 of record NZ_JBFBBN010000033.1, read on the forward strand.
GCTGATGGACGCCCTCGGGGGGACCCGCATCGTGCACGGGCACAGCGTCATCGCGGACCAGCTGGGCATCCACCCGATGCAGATCGAAGGGCCGTACCTGTACGCGGGCGGCAAGGCACTGGGCGTCGACGGCGGCCTGTTCGTCGGGGGGCCGTGCCTGGTGGTGAAGCTGCCGTACGACCCGCGGTCGTGATCAGCCGATCTCGACGATCTCCTTGCCGAGCGGCATCAGCGACACCGGGATCATCTTGAAGTTCGCGATGCCGAGCGGGATGCCGATGATCGTGACGCACAGCGCGATGCCGGTGAAGACGTGCCCGATGGCCAGCCACAGCCCGGCGAAGACGAACCAGATGACGTTGCCGAGGCAGGACGCGGCACCGGCGTCGCGCCGGTCGACGACCGTGCGTCCGAACGGCCAGAGCGCGTAGCGCGCGATCCGGAACGACGCCAGCCCGAACGGGATCGTGACGATCAGGACGCAGCAGATCACGCCGGCGAGCAGGTAGCCCAGCGCCATCCAGAAGCCGCACAGGACGAGCCAGATGATGTTCAGCAGGGTGCGCATCAGACGTGCAGCTCCCCACTCACGACCGTGACGGCCTGGCCGGCGAGGTGGACCCGGTCGCCGTCCTGGCGGGTCCGGACGATCCCGCCGCGCTGGGACACCTGCGCGCCGGTGAGTTCTTCGCGCCCCAGTTTTCCGGACCAGTAAGGCGACAGGATGCAGTGCGCCGAGCCGGTGACGGGGTCTTCGTCGATGCCGACGCCCGGCGCGAAGAAGCGGCTGACGTAGTCGACGTCGTCACCCTTCGCGGTGACGAGAAGCCGTCCGTTCCAGGTCTCCTTCAGCTTCCCGAGGTCGGGTCGGAGCGTCCGGACGGCCTTGGCGTCGGGGAGGACGGCGAAGAGGTTCTCGATGCCGCGCCCGGTGTACTCGATCTCGGCGCCCGGGAGAATTTCGGACAGATCGTCTTCGGTCCGGGTGGGCGGGTCGGACGGGAAGTCCAGCTCGACCCAGCCGTCTTGGGCCCTGGCCCGCAGCTCGCCGCTTTTCGTGGTGTAGGTCTGCTCGCCGCCGAGGACGTGGGTGGTCGCGACGGTCGCGTGGCCGCACAGCGCGACCTCGACCTCGGGGGTGAACCACCTGAGCGACTTGGGGCCACTGCCGGAGGTGACGACGAAGGCGGTCTCGGCGTGCTTCATCTCGGCGGCGACGGACTGCATCCAGCTCGGGTCGGCGGGCTCGTCCAGCAGGACGACCCCGGCGGAGTTCCCGGTGAACGCCTGGTCGGTGAAGGCGTCGACGATGAAGAAGCGCATACCTTCAATGTAGCCACGACGTGGGCGCCGCGGTGGCGGACGATCTTCGAATGGGGGAGATCTAAGGGGTTTCCCCGATGGTCGGCCGGACGATCTTCTCGCCGTCCGGGCCGTGCTCCGGCTTGAGGCCGAAGACGTCGTCCTCGACCGCGAACTTGTTCTTGTGCTCCTGGTCGTCTTCCTTCTTCTTGCCCGCCCCAGCGGGGGCGCCCGCGGCCCCGCCCGCCCCCGCTTTGCCCTTGGCGGCCGCGGCCGCGGTGGCGCCACGCTCGAGCCGTTCGGCGCCCTTGCCCGTTCCCGAAGCCTTGCCTTCGCCAGGGGTTTCCTTGGGGCCGCCGGTGTAGCCGCCCCCGGACACCCGCGACCCGGCGAACCCGGTCCCGGCGCGCCCGGACCCGGTGCCGGGCTTGCCGCGGGTGGTGTCCCCGCCGGTGTTGGCCGCCCCGGGCGTCCCGGGCGGCCCGGTCATGGCGAGCCCGTCGGGAGTCAGCCGGGTGAAGGTACTCGCGGCGGGCGTGGGGCGGAAGTTCGTGTTGCCGGCGAAGTTGCCGGTGCCGCCACCAGTCGTGGCCCCGGGCGGGATGGCGGGCGGCGACGGAGCCGCCCCGGGCGGCGGGGTGGTCCCCGGCGGCAGGTAGGTCCCGCTCGTCCCGCCGGGGCCGGTGCCTCCGATGCCGGGGGTGCCGCTGAAGCCGCTGGTGCCGCTGGTTCCGTGGAACCCGGAGACGGAGGTGGAGTCACCCTGGCCCAGCTGCGGCGGCGGCGCGTAGGTGGGCTGGCTGCTGGCGGTCTCGTGGTAGGTGGAGTCGAGGTTCTGGAGGACCTGAACGGCCTGCTGGTGCGCGGCGTCGGCCTGCTGCTGCTTGGCCTGGATGCCGGTCATGGTCGAGTTCATGCCGATGAGGTCACCGGAGTTGTACTGCTGCTTCGCCTTGTCCATCTCGGCTTGCTGGTCGAAGCCGGTGGGCTCGGGCATGTTCGTCTTGGCGTAATGAGCGGCGGCCGACTGCTGGGAGTAGTGGTTGGAGACCAGCTGCATCGCGTTGCCGGTTTGTTCGGTGTGCCCCGCGGTGCTCTGGAAGAAGTTGTTCGCCTGGTCGGCCGCGGGGCCCTGCCAGGAACCTCCCGACGCGGTGGCGGCGTCGCGAAACTGGTTCGAGGCGTCGGCCAGCCAGTTGCCGTAGACGTTGGCCACGCGGCTGCGATTGTTGATGCCCTCGATGTCGAGGTCTTTGTGCACCATGTCGTACAGCACCTCATGCGGGCTGTTCGCATAGTTTTCGCCGGGAGCCGGGGAGTCGCCCCGCAGGGTTTGTCCCTCTTGCAGGAGCTTCCCTTGCGCGACAGAGTAGTCCGACGCCGCTTTCTGGGTTACCTGCTGGGCGTTGCCGTGGCCTTGGAGCTTCTGTTCGGTGGCCGCGTAGTAGTCACCCTCGGACTGGCGATGCTGCGCCCGGTGCGGCTGACTCATGGCTGGACTCCGTCTCAGTTCTTCGGCAGTAGTGGCTCGACTTTCGCGGCGATGTCTTCGACGAGTTGGCAGGCCTTCGCGGTGTCCGTGCCCGAGGCGAGCAGGAGGAAAACACGGGAGCTGGGCTTCACTTCCAGCCACACGTTGCACTGCCCGCGCGAATTCAACGGTTCGCGTTCTTCGACCGCAGGGCGCCCGTTGACGTTTCCTTCACTCGCCTGACTGGGGTTGCCGACGTTCTCCTTGTAGCCGCGACCGGCCTGGAAAGAGAGCCCCACGTCCACGCCCGGTGTATTGCCGGAGGTGGGTTTGGTGGAGCGGCAGCTGTTCTTCGTGTCCGCGACCATCGGCTCCGCTTGGGGAAAACCCTGCCCGGTCAGGACTTGGTCGAGGACCGAGCACGGACTCAGGCCTGAAAAAGGGTTGTCCGGGTCGGTACTCGTGGCGGGAGCGGTCGTTCCTGTCACCGGCGAACTGGGGGCCGCTTGGCCGCCGACCTGACTCGTGCATGCGGTCAGGGCGAGGGCCAGCGTGACGAACGCGACCGAAGCGCGGCGTGCGGTCACTGCCCCTGCAGCCCCTTGTTGAGCTGGGTGAACGTCATGCTGTGGGCATCCTCGGTTTCGCGGTAGTTCTTGCGCGCGATCACCATCGCTTCGCGAGCCTGCTCGATGCCGTCACGCATCCGGATCAGGTTGGGGATCAGCGACTGCTCGTCGCCGTCGGCCACCTTCACGTTGAAGGCGGCGACAGCCTTGGCGAATTCGCTGCCGCCCATCTTGGCCTGAGAGGACAGCTGGCTGACGTCGCCGATCATCCGGTTGTAGCCGTCGAGGAAGAAGTCACAAGCCTTGATGTAGGCCTGGAATCCCTCTTCGTTCACCGCGAACTGACCGTTCTCGGCGAGTGACTTCAGGTGGCTGCCACCCTCGCTGACCCGCTTCGCGGCCGCGGAGTCCACGGGGGCATCGGCGAAGGTAGCGAGGAAGTTGGCCGCGGCGTCCCCGGCCGCTGGTGGAGGTGTGAACGATCCTGGTGCGCCGAACTGCGAACCGCCCATGACGCCCTCCCCGTCGTCCCGGCACCACCCTGAGTGGTCCCCCTGCACTGTACTAGTGACAAACCGGGGGTGTCAGTGGTTCCTGCCTCCCTCGTGCAGCCAGCTCCGTAGGTGAGAACCATTCGAAGGGGTGAATCGCACCCGCGACTGGCCGCCGGGGAGAGGCTCGCTGAACATCAGGAAACGGCCGCCCTCGTTGTCGACGAACGTGGCTGTTCCGATGGGGTGAAGGGCGCCTTGGCCGTGGCGGGCCGACAGCTCGAAGGTGCCGTAGCGGTGCAGTGGCCAGCGGGAGAACTCGGCGGCGGCCTCGGCGTCCCGCGAAGACGGCGGAGCGACGAACGTCAGCTCGGCCAGCGGCACCGGCGGGTACTCCGGCAGCATGCCGACCACCAGGTCGACCAGGCGGTCCGGCCGCGACTGGGCGAACAGGATCTCCTCGCCCGCCAGCTCCGAGAACACCCCGAGCCCGTGACCGATCGCCGCCCGGTAGAACACCTGGCGGCCCTCTTCCGCCGCCCGGACGATGATCAGCACGTCCGGGTGGGTCCACGCCCGGAGCGTCTGCTCGACCTCGATGTCCAGTTTGTCCGGGCCGGCCAGCCCCCGGGCCCGCAGGGACTCCCACGACTCCGCCGCGACGCGGTCGTGCTCCTCGATGGTGCGGCCCGGGCTGCGGATCTCGAAGGGGTGCCAGTTCGCCGGGAGGCCGGTGCGCCGGACCGCGACGTCGACCTCGGCCAGGCCCAGTGAGAATTCCTCCGGCACGTCCCCGAGCGTAGCGGAACCACCACCCCGCGCTCGGATTTCGCGCGGGCGGAAACCTTTCCGGGAGCAGCGGCAACTTGCGGGCAGAACCGAAGACGTCAAGGAGAGCTGCGATGAGGAAGACCGAGTCCGCCGGTGGCCGGCACGTGCACCGGAGCGGCGGCCCCGTGCCGCCCAGGCGCGGACGCCACCGCGGGCGCTGGACGGCGATCGCCCTGGCAGTGGGCGTGCCGGCGCTCGTCGGTCCCTACCTGTATTTCACCCGGGACGACGCGGCGGCGGTGGCGGTGGACACCGCCGCCTACTACCAGCTCGTCTCCGTGCGCAGCGGCAACGCGCTGGACGTGGCCGGGGCGGACCACGCGGACGGCGTCCGGATCCAGGAGGAGAAGCGCGCCACCGGTGCCGCGAGCCAGCAGTGGCAGGTGAAGTTCGTCGAGGGCGGGTTTTGCCGGCTGGTCAACCACAACAGCGGGAAGGTGCTGGGCGTGCGGAAAGCCGCCACGGCGCCGGCCGACGTCGAACAGCAGTCGGACACCGGTGCCGCCGACCAGCAGTGGAAGCTCACTGATGTCGGGGGCGGGATGGTCAAGATCGTCTCGCGCGGCTCGGGCCTGGTCCTGGGCGTGAAGGACGGCGCCGACGGCGCGGTCGTGCCGTCCGCCGACCGCGGTGGCACCGACCAGCAGTGGAAGCTGGCGAAGGCGGACACCCCCGCCAAGCTCTCGACCTCCGCGAGGGCCGTCACGCCCGAGCCGTCCGCCACCGCGTCCGCCCCGCCACCCGCCGCGGCGGCCGATCCGAGCGGTTACACGTGGCGCAACGCCCAGATCGTGGGCGGCGGCTTCGTCACCGGCTTCGTCTTCAACCCCGGCCGCAAGGGCCTGCTCTACGCGCGTACCGACATGGGCGGCGCGTACCGCTGGGACGGCCCGGCCGGCCGGTGGATCCCGCTGACCGACTGGGCGGCGGACTGGAACCTGCTGGGCATCGAGAGCGTGGCGACCGATCCGGTCGACCCCGACCGGGTCTACCTCGCGACCGGCACCTACACCAACGACTGGGCGGGCAACGGCTCGATCCTGCGTTCGACCGACCAGGGCAAGACGTTCCAGCGCACCGATCTGCCGTTCAAGCTCGGCAGCAACGAGGACGGCCGGTCGATGGGCGAGCGGCTCGCGATCGACCCCGCCGACCATCGCACGCTGTACCTGGGCACGCGCGACAACGGGCTGTGGCGCAGCACCGACTACGGCGTGACGTGGAACCAGGTCGGCGCGTTCCCGGTCAAGGACGGCGCGAGCAGCGGAGCCGGCCTGTCCTTCGTGACCTTCGGCCCGGCCGGCAGCCGGACGATCTACGTGGGCGCCGCCGACAAGACCACCTCGCTGTACCGCTCCACCGACGGCGGCGGCACCTGGCAGGCCGTGCCCGGTCAGCCCGCCGGGCAGTTGCCCCAGCACGGTGTCCTGTCCGGTGACGGCTCGCTGTACGTGACGTACACCGACGCCCTCGGCCCGAACGGGGTCACGGCCGGTTCGGTGTGGAAGCACACGCCGTCCAGCAGGGCTTGGCAGGACGTTTCGCCGATCCCCGGGCGCGGCTTCGGCTACGCCGGGCTGGCGGTGGATCCGCAGCACCCGGCCACGGTGATGGTCACCACCCTCGACCGCTGGTGGCCTTCGGACGAGCTCTACCGGTCCACCGACGGCGGTGGCGCCTGGAAGGCCATCGGGGCCACGTCCGTCCGGGACGCTTCCGCCGCGCCGTACGTCGGCACCAGCGTCGGCCACTGGATGGGCGCGCTGGCCCTCGATCCCTTCGACTCGGGGCACGTCCTGTACGGCACCGGATCGGGGCTGTGGGCGAGCAACGACGTGACCGCGGCGGACCGCGGCGGCGCCGCGCACTGGGCGGTCCGTGCCGAGGGGCTGGAGGAGACCGCGGTCCTCGGCCTGGTCGCGCCGCCCGGCGGCAAGCTGATCAGCGCACTCGGCGACATCGGCGGGTTCCGCCACGACCACTTGGACAAGGTGCCGGCCGGGGCCTCGTCCGGACCCCGCTTCAGCAACACGACCGGCATCGACTTCGCGCAGGCCAAGCCGAACATCGTGGTCCGCGTCGGCTACAGCGGCGAAGCGCGCGGTGCCTACTCGACGGACGGCGGCGTCACCTGGGCGCCGTTCGCCGGGGCTCCGGTGAGCGCCGCGGGCGGCGGCACCGTGGCGATCTCGGCCGACGGCGGCGCCGTCGTGTGGACCGCGTCGGGGCAGGTGCCCGCCGTCTCCACCGACCGCGGCGCGACGTGGACGGCGTCGTCCGGCCTGCCCAAGGGCACGGCGGTGGTGGCCGACCGCGTCGCGGCGGGCACCTTCTACGCGCTCAGTGGCGGCACTTTGTTCGCCAGCGTGGACGGCGGCCGGAGCTTCACCGCGCGGGCCAAGGGCCTCGCCGGGGACCGGCTCGTGGCTGCTCCGGGCACTGCCGGCGATCTGTGGATCACCGGCAGCGGCGGGCTCTGGCACGCCACCGACGGCGGGGTGAGCTTCGGCAAGCTGCGGGGCGTGCAGGGGTCCAGCGCCGTCGGCTTCGGCAAGGCCGCTCCCGGCGCCGGATATCCCGCCGTCTACCTGACAGGTACGGTCGACGGCGTCACCGGCGTCTTCCGCTCGATCGACGGTGGCGCCGCCTTCACGAGGATCAACGACGACCGGCACCAGTACGGCGGCAACCTGGGCACCATCACCGGTGACCCCGCGGTGTACGGCCGGGTCTACGTGGGCACCAACGGCCGTGGCGTGGTGTACGGCGACTTGTCCTGAGCAGAGGCCATGAGGCCATGGGAGAAAGAGGCAGCCGAGACACATGCGCCTCGATGACACGTCGGCGGAGTTCCACGAGTTCTTCGAACGGCACTACGCCGGGCTGGCCCGGTTCTCCTTTCTGCTCACCGGAGAGACGGACGCGGCCGACGACCTCGCCGCCGACGCCCTGATCGCCCTGTGGCAGCGCTGGGACCGGCTGCGTAAGGCCGAACACCCCTTGGCGTACGCCCGTGGGGTGGTCGCGAACCTGGCACGGGAACGGATCCGCGGCGCGACGCGCGAGCGCCGCCGGATCTCCCTGTTCTGGTCGCAGGGTTCGCAGCAGGAGCGGACTCCCGACGTGGCCGCGGTGGTGGACGTGCGGGCGGCCTTGAGCCGCTTGCCCTTCGGCAAGCGGGCCTGCGTCATCCTCAGGCACGCCTTCGACCTGTCGGAGAAGGACACCGCGCGGGCGCTGGGCATCTCGGTCGGTGCGGTGAAGAGCCAGACCTCGAAGGGGCTGGCCGAGCTGGAACGTCTGCTCGGTGTCCGGGCGACCGGGGACCTGGCGGCGGAGAGGGGAAGCCGGTGAACGACGAGATCGGCAGGCGGCTGCGTGAAGCCGCCGGAGCACACCAGCCCGACCACGACCGGATGCTGGCCCGCGTGCACCGCGGTATGGCCGGCGCCACGGTCCGCTACCGGGCACCGAGGGCCGCGCGGTCCTGGCCCAAGGTGGCGCTGGCCGGCTCCGCCGCGGCGGGCATCCTGGCCGTCGCCGGTCTCGCCGTCGCCGGAGTCATGCCGGTCGCGCCGGCGCGACCGGACAGCGGGACAACGCTCACCGTCCCGAGCCCGAGTGCGACGCCCAGCTCCACTCCCTCCGCTCGTCCCACCGGCGGTTCGGTCCCGCCGCCGGCACCGGAGCATCCGGGCCGGACGACCACCCGCCCGTCGTCGGCCGACGCGAATCCGGCCGCACCGGCCGGCAGCCGGGTTTCGGACGGGCCGTTGTCGGCGCAGGGATACGTCGATCCGCACAGCACCGTCTTCTGGGCGCAGAGCACGCTCACCGTCGACGTCGCCCAGCCGCTGACCGCGCTCACCGTGGAAGTGCGCATCGCGCAGACCGGCGGCGTGCAGAGCACCGGCCAATGGCAGACCAGGCCTGGCGACGACTTCACCACCACCGCGCAGGAGAGCGACGGCGCGGTGGTCTACCGCTGGGAGCTCAAGCCGGGCAGAACCGTGCCGGCCGGTCAACACCTCTTCGCCGTCCAGTACAACCACGCGGCCGGCACGCGCGACGCCGATCCGGACGGCTACGCCCTGCAAGCCACCTCGGCCGACGGCGCGCACGCGATCCAAGGCCGCTTCACCCGGGCGAAATGACCACCACCCGGGTAAGTCGCCACGAGCGGCTTCCCTTCCTAGACTCGGCCCAGGTCACCGTCGACTTCGGGAGGCACCATGCCTGACGCGCCCGCCCTGCCGAGCTACGCTTCGGGAATTTCGGAAGCCCCGCTGCTCGGGGACACCATCGGCGACAACTTCGACCGGACGGTGGCGGCGTTCGGTGACCGCGACGCGCTGGTCGACCGGGCCGCCGGGCGGCGGTGGACCTACCGCGAGCTGGCCGCCGAGGTGGACGCGCTGGCGCTCGGCCTGGTTTCGCAGGGCCTCGGCAAGGGCGACCGCGTCGGGATCTGGTCGCCGAACCGGGCGGAGTGGACGTTCCTGCAGTACGCGACGGCGAAGATCGGCGCGATCCTGGTCAACATCAATCCCGCCTACCGGTCGCACGAGCTGGAGTACGTGCTCAACCAGGCCGGGATCCGGCTGCTGGTCGCGTCGGACCGGTTCAAGACGTCCGACTACCCCGCGATGGTCGACGAGGTGCGGGAGAAGTGCGCGGGGCTGGAGCACGTCGTGGTGCTCGGCGGCGAGGACTGGCAGGCGCTGATGGACGCGGGCCGGCGGGGCGACCCGGGGCGGCTGGCGCACCTGCAGGCCGGGCTGTCGGCCGACGACCCGATCAACATCCAGTACACCTCGGGCACGACCGGCTTCCCGAAGGGCGCCACCCTCAGCCACCACAACATCCTCAACAACGGCTACTTCGTCGGCGAGCTGTGCAACTACACCGAATACGACAAGGTGTGCATCCCGGTGCCCTTCTACCACTGCTTCGGCATGGTGATGGGCAACCTGGCGTCCACCAGCCACGGCTCCTGCATGGTGATCCCGGCGCCGGCGTTCGACCCGAAGGCCACGCTCGAAGCCGTCGCCGCCGAGCAGTGCACCTCGCTCTACGGCGTGCCGACGATGTTCATCGCCGAGCTCAACCACCCGGACTTCGCGAGCTTCGACCTGTCGTCGCTGCGGACCGGCATCATGGCGGGCTCGCCGTGCCCCGTGGAGGTGATGAAGCAGGTCATCGACCGGATGGGGATGACGGAGGTGTCGATCTGCTACGGCATGACCGAGACGTCGCCGGTGTCGACGCAGACCCGGTCGGACGACTCGGTCGAGCGCCGCGTGTCGACCGTCGGGCGGGTCGGGCCGCATCTGGAGGTCAAGGTCGTCGACCCGGAAACCGGGCTGACGATGCCGCGCGGCGCGCCGGGCGAGCTGTGCACGCGCGGGTACTCGGTGATGCTCGGGTACTGGGAGCAACCGGACAAGACGGCGGAGGCGATCGACGCCGCGCGCTGGATGCACACCGGCGACCTGGCGGTCATGGACGACGACGGCTACGTCAACATCACCGGCCGCATCAAGGACATGGTCATCCGCGGCGGCGAGAACCTCTACCCGCGTGAGATCGAGGAGTTCCTCTACACCCACCCGGACGTCCTCGACGCGCAGGTCATCGGCGTCCCGGACGAGAAGTACGGCGAAGAGCTGATGGCCTGGATCAGGATGCGGGAAGGCGCGGAACCGCTCACCGCGGAGAAGGTGCGCGAGTTCTGCGCCGGCAAGCTGGCGCGCCACAAGATCCCGCGGTACGTGCACGTCGTCGACGAGTTCCCGATGACGGTGACCGGCAAGGTCCGCAAGGTCGAGATGCGCGAGAAGTCGATCAGCCTGCTGGGCCTGGAGCAGGCAGCCGCGGCGAAGCACGCCTAAACCCCAGGGACAGTCGGGCGCTGCTCCTCCCAAAAGCCGTGAATGTCGCATTGAGGGACTTCAAGTCCCTCAATGCGACATTCACGGCTTACGTCGCGACCGCCGCGGCGGCTTCCGCGATCGCCTTCGCGTCTTCTTCGCCGAAGGTCTCTTCCAGCTGCTCCGGCGAGTAGTCGACGTCGATCTGCTCCACCGGCATCCCGCGGGCCGACTCGATCGCGCCCAGCCGGCGCCGCGCCCGGTCCGCCGCGTACTGGACGATCTCCTGCGGGTCGTTGTCGAACGGCAGTTCCTCGAACTGGTCCTGCACCCACTGGATCATGTTGAGCGCGTGCGGCAGCAGCTCACCCATCCGCTGCTGCACCGCGTCCCACAGGGAGTCGTCCGCGGCGACGTGCCGACGGCAGGTGAACGTGCCCCACGCCATGTGGCGGCGCTCGTCGTCGCCGATGCGGCGGACGAGTTCCTGCATGCCCGGCAGGATGTCGTGCTGGGTGCAGATCAGCTGCCACGAGTAGTAGCCGGTCAGCGCGAGGCTGCCCTCGATCACGTGGTTGTACGTCACGCTCGCGCGGATCTGGTTGAGCGGGCTGGGATCGTCTTCCAGTGCCCGCAGCGATCGCGGGAGTTCCTCGTAGAACAGCTTGCGGTAGTGGGGGTTCTCGGCGACGAACGGGTGGAGGTCCCCGGTCAGCCCGACGGCGTCCATCCAGCGGCGGAACACTTCCGTGTGTTTCGCTTCCTCGAAGCAGAACTGCGTCAGGTACATCTCGTCGCCGAACCGGCCGGTCGCCGACATCGCCCGCATGAACGGCTGGATGTCCTCGGTGACGGCTTCTTCGCCGGCGATGAACTGCGCGACCAGGTACGTCGTCGAGCGTTGCTGTTCCGGGTTGAGCGTGTCCCAGCCTTCGCGTTCCTTGCTGAAGTCGATGTCCGCCGGGTTCCAGAACTTCTTGTTGCCCTTGACGAACAGCCGCAGCGGGAAGGAGTCCCAGTTCAGCCCGCCCTTGCGCAGGGAGGAGAAGCCAGTCCTGAGTTCCGGGAGCGTGTCGGTCATCGTTTCACTCCATTGTGGACGAATTGGCGGATGGCGGGTTCCATGACCGCGGTGACGGCATCGGCCGCCTCCGCTGCCGAGTGAGTGGAAAGCACAAGGTGCGACAGGGAAAGGCGCACGACGGTCTCCGCGAGCAAGGCCGCGGCTTCGGTGGACAGCCCCGGTTCGAACTCGCGGTACTGCTCGGCGGCGAGGTCCGCGGCCGCGGTGAGGATCGGCTCGCCCCTGGTCGTGAGCAGCGGCAGCAGGTCTTCGCCCGCTTCGGTGCCGAGCGCCGCCGCGACCAGGCGGTTCTCCCGCGCGTGCTCGATCGTGTAGACGACGGCTTCGTGGATGCCGGCCAGGAGCCCGTCCGCCGTTTGGAACCGCTGCCGGATCCCGTCCAGGAACTCCGACGCGGTGCGCAGCGCCACCGCCTGGGTCAGCGCCGCCTTGTTGCCGAACTCGTTGTAGACGGTCTGCCTGCTCACCCCGGCCCTGGCCGCGACGTCGGCCATCCGCAGCCCCGCATGGCCGCGGTCCGGCAGCAGGTCGGCGGCGGCGTCGAGCAGTGCTTCGCGCAGGGACGCCTTCGTCCGCTCGGTGAAGCTGGTCACACTTTCACCTTGACACAGATCGTCCTGTTGTCAAGGCGCTGTACACATTCGGTTCGCACGTAAATTTGTCGGCGGTGGCGGCTACGGTGCTGGGTGTGGGAATCACCGTGGGGTTCGACCTCGACATGACACTGATCGACGCGCGGCCGGGCATGGCCGCGGCGATGAACGCGCTCGGCGTCGAATCCGGCCTGCCGCTGGACGGCGAGGCGTTCGCGGCGAACCTCGGGCCGCCGCTGGACGACATCCTGCGCGGCTTCGAGGCGCCCGAGGAACGCATCCCCGGGCTCGTCGACCGGTTCCGCGCGATGTACCCCGAGGTGGTCGTGCCGAGCGCGATCGCGCTGCCGGGCGCGGTCGAGTCGCTGCGCGCGGTGCGGGCCGCCGGCGGGCGCACCCTCGTCGTCACCGGGAAGTACGGGCCCAACGCGCAGCTGCACGTCGACGCGCTCGGCCTGGAGGTCGACGAAGTCGTCGGCGAGCTGTGGTCGACGCAGAAGGCCGAAGCGCTCTTGGCGCACGACGCGCGCGTGTATGTCGGAGATCACGCCGGCGACGTCCGGGGCGCGCTCGCCGCCGGGGCGATCCCGGTCGGCGTCACGACGGGTCCGTGCGACCGCACCCTGCTGCTGAGCGAGGGCGCCGAAGTGGTGTTCGAATCGCTGACGGAGTTCCCGGACTGGTTCGAGCGGACCTTCGAGGCCGTACCCTAATTCTTGGCCCGTGCCTCGCGGACCAGCGCGATCAGGCCCAGCAGCAGCCCCAGCGGGGTGACGACACCGGCGCCGACGGACAGCCAGATCGGCAGGTTCTCCAGGCCGGCGGCGAACATGATGAACACCGTCAGCACGGCGAGCATGCCGATGCCGAACAAGCCGATGCCGATACGCATCAGGAACGGTTTGCCCGGGGTGGTCATGGCGGCCTCCTTCGTCACGGTCGTCATGACGCAGAGGGTATCCGCAGCTATCGACTTCTCCCCAGGGCCTGTGGCGAGATACCCTTTCAGGAGCGCGCCCTGGGTACGCCCCGGGCGCGTTCGTCGTGAGCGGACAGCAGAAGGACTGGTGAGGGAAGTGCCGACCGGCAAGGTCAAGTGGTACGACGCGGAGAAGGGCTTCGGCTTCGTCACGCAGGACGGTGGAGCCGACGTCTACATTCGCAAGGCCGCGCTGCCGCAGGGCGTCGAGGGGCTGAAGGCCGGGCAGCGGCTCGAGTTCGGCGTCGCCGACGGCCGTCGCGGTCCGCAGGCGCTCTCCGTCCGGCTGCTCGACCCGCCGCCGTCCGTCGCCGAGGCGCGTCGTCGCCCGGCCGAGGAGCTGCACGGCCTGATCGAGGACATGATCAAGCTGATCGAGCTGAAGGTGCAGCCGGACCTGCGGCGCAACCGCTACCCGGATCGCAAGCACACCAAGCAGATCGCCGAGATCATGCGCGCGGTGGCTCGGGACATCGATCCCTGAGAAGCGACCCCTAAGCCTCCAGCCGGAGGCCCCAGACGTCGCTGGGCAGCAGGCCCGACTCGCCGGTGCCGGCGTTCAGCACGGCCGTGTACTTCTGGACGTCGACCGCCGAGATGCGGTCGGCGGGCGTGGGCGGCGTGACCGTGTACGCGTAGCGGTCCAGCGACGTGAACGGGATCGGGTCGCTCTGCTTGTACTCGCCCTGCGGGGTCACGTACTCGTAGACGATCTGCCACGGCGCGTCGGCCACCTCGCCGGGCACCGAGACCTGCACCGGCTTGCCCGGCCGGACCTTCAGCGTCTCTGTCGTGCCCTTCGCGCTGCACGGCTGCGCGAGCCGCTGCGAGTAGTCGCACGAGAGCACCGGCGTGGTGCGGATCGTGTGGCCGTCGGCGTAGAAGGTGACCTCGGCCGGGCCAGGCGCCGAGCAGCCGGCCACCGCGAACCCACCGGCCGCAAACAGGGCCACCACCCGGGAACGTCGCATGCGCCGGAGCCTACCGGCGGGTCCTCGGGTCGCCGGGCATGCCCTGCGCCGGGAAGCTGCCGGTCGGCGCGGGCCGCAGCGGCCGGTCGCCGCCGAGGCCCGGCACGAGCGAGCCGCCGCGGCGCACCAGGTACGTCTGGGTGAGGCCGACCGCCAGCAGGACCGAGACCACCAGGAAGCCGATCCAGTACGTCGGCGGCAGCAGCAGGCCTACCGCGCCGCCGAAGCACCAGGCCAGCTGCAGCACGGTTTCCGAGCGGCCGAACGCCGACGCGCGCGACTCCTCCGGCAGGTCCTCCTGGATGACCGCGTCGAGGCTGATCTTCGCCAGCGCGCTGGCGGTCGCGCCGATCAGGCCGACGATCGCCGCCGTGGCCAGGCCCGGCAGCACCGTCGCGACCAAAGCGGCCAGCACGCAACCCGCCACGCAGCCGACGATCACCTGGTCGGGGCTGCCGAAGTGCAGGCGCGAGCCCAGCGCGTTGCCGAGGAACCCACCGGCCCCCGCCGCGGCACCGATCACGCCGAGCAGCAGCAACTGCATGAACGGGGTCTGCCCGCTGCCCTCGGTCTGCGCCTTCACGGCGAACGCGGCGAACATCATGAGGAAGCCGGTGAGCACGCGCACCGAGCCGTTGCCCCACAGCGCGACGACGATGTGGCGGCCCATCGGCTGGCGGGGTTTCTTCTCGGTCGGGTGAGCCGAAAGCGACGTCGGGACCTCGCCCTCGGTCGCCTCGACCCAGGCCGGGATCCGCATCGACTGCACCGCCGCGGCGACGCAGATCAGCGCCGTGAACCACAGCGCGCCGGCCGCGCCGGAGATCGCGTTGACCCCGCTGGCCAGCGCGCCGAACACGCCCGCGGCGACCAGGCCGAACGTGGTGAGCCGGGCGTTCGTCTTGGAGAGCGTGATCTCCGACGGCAGCACCCGGGGCGTCACCGCCGCCTTGAGCACGGTGAACGACTTCGAGAGCACCATCATCCCGAGCGCGGCCGGGTAGAGCAGCCAGTCGTCGAAGTGCAGGGCCATCACGACGGCCATCAGCCCCTGGCCGACCGACGACGCGCACATCGCCAGCCGCCTGCCGCGCTGGAGCTTGTCGAGCGCCGGTCCGATCACCGGCGCGACCAGCGCGAACGGCGCGATCGTGATGAGCAGGTAGAGCGCCACCTTGCCCTTGCTCTCGCCGCTGGTCGCGGCGAAGAACAGGGTGTTGGCCAGCGCGATCGCCATCGCCGCGTCGCTGGCGTAGTTCAGCATCACGGCGTAGGTCAGCGAGGTGAGCCCGGATTTCTCGGCGCCGTCGGCCTTCGTCGCGCGCTGGAAGGCGTCGACGGCCTGGCCGGTCAGCTGACGGCTGCGCATCGCCGCCACGCGTGTGACGGTGATCTTCTTCGGCAGCTTCGGCGTGCCGCCCGGCGTGTGCGGCGGTTGCTGCTGCGGCGGTTCCGGCTCGGACGGCCGCGGCTCGCCCGCGTAGCCGCCGGTGTCGTAGTGCTCGTACTCACCGCTGCCCGGATGGCGTTCGCCCTGGTAGAAGCCGCCCGGCGGGGTCGGCTCGCGACGCACCGGCTCAGTGCGGTTCGGGTCGTACGGCGGGTACGGGCGGGCCCCGCGCGGCGGCGGCGGTGGCCGGTGCCCCAGCGGGGCGGCGGCGGTCGGCGCCTCGTTCGCGTTCGGCACGCGCGGCGGGGCGGGCCGCGGCGGTGGCGGGACGGGCCGTTCGACGCGGGTGGGCGGCGGCGCGCTCGGGTGCTCGGCACGGGTGGGGGGTGGCGGGGCCTGGTGCTCGACGCGGGTCGGCGCGGCCGCCTCCCGCCAGGGCCTGGCCTGCGCCGCGCCCGGCTCCGGCGTCCAGCGCCGCTTGGACTTCCGGCCGCGCTGCTGCCCGGACCGGCCGGAAGGCGGGCCGTCGGAGTCGGAGCGGGAGCCGAAAAGTGCCACGTCTCAATCCTGCCTTACCGGAGGTCGATTCCGCCTGCTCATCCGTGCTTTGCCGCGCGCGCCGGGACGAACCTCACCCGGAACGTGACCGGCCACTGCTTCCCGGTGAGGAGGAATTCGCCGGTCCCCGGGATGGCGGCGATACCGTTGAGCACGTCTTCGGCGCCCGTCGCGTTCACCTGGGCGCGCAGCTGACCTGCGTCGATCGTCGCGGTGACGTGTCCGGTGGCGGCATCGACGCGCAGGACGGTGTCGGTGTGCCATACGTTCGCGTACACGTCGCCGCCCACGCACTCGAGCTCGTTGAGCTGGTCACGGCCGACGTCGACGCTGCCGGTGACGGCGAACGTCTTCGGGTCGCGGAAGGTCAGCCGCGACGAGCCGTCGCTCATCACCAGCCGTCCGTCCGCCTGGTGGCACAGCCCCCAGCCTTCGCCCTGGTACGGCACCCGCCGCAGTTCGGCGAGGGTCTTCGAGTCGCGCTCGATCGCGACGCCGTCCTGCCAGGTGAGCTGCCACAGCGTCGGCCCGAGGACGGTGACGCCCTCGCCGAACAGCGGCGACGGCAGCGTGGCCCTGGTCCGGGGTGAGCCGCCGGCCGGGCCGGCGGTCAGCGTCGACTGCCCGGCCAGGCCCGTGCTCTCGTAGAGCGTGTCGCCGTCGAACTCCAGGCCTTCGGTGAAGGCGGCGGGGTCGTGCGGCAGCTTCGAGACCACTTCGACGGTGAGCTGTTCCGGACCCGGCTCGGCGCCGGGCGCGCCGGCGCAGCCGCCCAACGCGGCGGCGAGCAGGAGCGTGGTGACGATCGGTTTGCGCACCTTGAACAGCCTGGCACGGGCGCCGCGGATGCGTGCGGCACAATTGGCCGCATGACTCTGCTGCTGACCCTGGACGACGGCTCCGTGCAGCGCAAACTCGCCGACGCGGTGGGGTTCGCGCGAGCTGCGGTGCTGGAGCACGCGCCCGCGGAACAGCTGGGCGCTCATGTGGGCGTCACCCGCGAGGACGCGGTCACGGCGAGTCACCTGTTCGAGGCCCAGGTGCCGGGATACGGCGGCTGGCGCTGGTCGGTGACGGTCGCGCTGGCGGGTGACGACGAGCCGGTGACGGTCAGCGAGGTCGTGCTGGTGCCCGGCCCGGACGCGCTGGTCGCGCCGCCGTGGGTGCCGTGGGAGCGCCGCGTCCGGGCGGGCGACCTGGGTGTCGGCGACATCTTCCCGACGGACGAGAACGACCCGCGCCTGGCGCCGGCGTACCTCCAGTCGGACGACCCGGCGGTGGAGGAGGTGGCGCACGAGGCGGGCTTGGGCCGCGTCCACGTGCTGTCCCGGCTCGGCCGTTCCGAGGCGGCGGCCCGCTGGCACGGCGGCGAGTTCGGGCCGCGGTCGGACATGGCGCGCAGCGCGCCGGACGTCTGCGGGACCTGCGGGTTCTTCGTGCCGCTGGCGGGGTCGCTGCGTGGGGTGTTCGGAGTGTGCAGCAACGACATCGCCCCGGCGGACGGCCACGTGGTCGACGTCGAGTACGGCTGCGGCGCGCACTCGGAGGTCGAGGTCGAGCTGACCTCATCGGTCCCGGTGGCCGAGCTGGTCTACGACGACTCGCTGCTGGACTACACCCCGGCGCCCTCGCTGGTGGAGACACCGGCGGCCGAGCCGGAGACGGCAGTGACCGAGGCCGACTTGTCGCCGGCGGAGGTGGAGCCCGAGGTCGCGGCGGAGCCGGTGGTCGCCGAGGTACCGGAGCCGGTGGTGGCGGAGCCGGTGGTCGCCGAGGTGCCGGAGCCGGCGGAAGCGGAGCCGACCCAGGCCGAGGTGACCGACGCGGTGGCCGAGCCCGCGGAGGCGGTCGCGGCCCCGGCCGAGGTGGCCGGCGTGGTCGCCGAGCCGGAGCCGGCGGTGGCCGAGGAGCCGCAACTGGAAGCGGCCGATGTGCCTGCTGAGCCGCAGGTCGCCGCGGAGCCGGATGCCGCTGAGGTGACCGAGGTGGTCGCTGAGCCGGTGGCTGCGGAGTCGGACGCGGCTGAGGTGGATCCGATCGCAGCCGGTGTGGTGGCTGAGGAGCCGGCTCAAGCTGAGGTGACCGAGGTTCCTGCCGAGCCGGAGGTTTCCGCGCCGGGCGAAGCGGGCGTTGCCGAGTCTGCGGAGGCCGAGCCGGTGCAGGCGGAGGTGGCCGAGTCGGAGAATGCTGAGGTCTCTGCGCCTGCGGAAGCCGACGTTGCCGCCGAGCCTGAGCCGGCTCAGGCCGGAGTGCCTGAGGCTGTTGTCGAGCCGGTTGCTGTGGAGACTTCTGCGCCGGTTGAAGCTGACGTTGCCGAAGCCGCCGGGGCTGAGCCTGCTCAGGCCGAAGTGCCCGAGGTTCCTGTCGAGCCGGTCGCTGCGGAGACTCCTGCTGCGCCGGTTGAAGCCGACGTTGCCGAACCCGCCGAGGCCGAGCCGACCCAGGCCGAAGTCACCGAGGCTGCTGCCGAACCGCCGGTTGCCGAGGCCGAGCTGCCCGAAGCCACCCTGACCGACAATGTCGTCACCGAGGCCGGTAGCCCCGAGCCCTCCCTGACTCAGCCCGACGAAGCGCAGACCCAGGTCGACACGGCAGCCGAAGACGTCAGTGACCAGCGCGACGCCTGAGCCGTCGCCCGGGGCCGATCCCTTCGGCACCGCGCGGCTGCGCGAATCGACCCTGCGCGCCTGGCAGGACTCGCCGACCCGGCTCATCGAGGACACCAACGTCGAGCGCGATCTGCGCGTCGGCGCCTATCGGGACCGGCTCTTCGTCGAGCTCGCCCAGAACGCCGCCGACGCCGCCATGGCCGGTGGGACGCCCGGACGGCTCAAAGTCGCCCTGGTGGACCGTGAACTCCGGTTCGCCAACACCGGCGCCCCGCTCGACGCGCGCGGGGTCGCGTCGCTCGCGTCGCTGCGGGCTTCCGGCAAGACCGGCGGCACCGTCGGGCGCTTCGGCGTCGGCTTCGCCGCCGTGCGGACCGTTTCCGACGCACCCAGCGTCGTCTCCACCACCGGCGGTGTCGCCTTCTCCGCCGACCGCACCCGGCAAGCCGCGGGAATCGACGGCGACGTTCCCGTGCTGCGGCTGCCATGGCCCGTCCCCGCCGACGTCCCCGCCGGCTTCGACACCGAAGTCCGGCTGCCGTTGCGAGACGGTGTCGACGGACGAGCCCTTCTCGACGAGCTCGCGAAGAACATCGGTGACCTCCTCCTCGCCCTGCCGTGGCTGGCCGAAGTCGACGTCGACGGGCGCGTTTGGACTCGCACCGCCGACCACGACGTCGTCGAGATCCGGGGCCCGGAAAGGGAAACCCGCTGGCTGAACCACCGCGGCGATGTCGTGTGGGCGGTTCCGGTCGACAGGGCAGGTGCGCCGAAGCCGCTCGAAGAAGACGTCCTGCACGCACCGACCCCCACCGACGACGGGCTGTCGCTGCCCGCCCGCCTGCTCGCGCCCGTTCCGGTCGAGCCGTCGCGCCGTCGCGCGCTGCCCGGGGCCGAACTGACGAAGGCACTGGAGGACGCCGCCGCCGAGTATCTCTCGCTGGTTCGCCTGCTGCCGCCCGAGCACCGGTTCGCCCTCGTTCCCACGCCGGGGTTCCCGAAGTCCACTGTGGACGCCAAGTTGCGCGACGCGGTGCTCGCCCACCTCAGCTCCGAGCCGTGGCTGTCCACTCAGGACGGCACCGAGGTCTCCGGCCGCCAGGCCCGGGTGCTCGACGTCGACGTGCCCGGTCTGCCCGCGCTGCTCGCCGACGTCGTTCCCGGGCTGCTCAAAGGTGCGGCGCCCGCGCAGGCGCTGAAAGCCGTTGCGGTGCAAGTGATCAGCATCGAAGAGGTGCTGGAGACGCTGACCGGCGCAACTCGCGACCCGGGCTGGTGGCGGGACGTCTACGCGGCCCTCGCGATTGCCGTCGAGTCCCACGCGCTCGCCGCGTCCCGGTTGGACGGTCTGCCGGTGCCCCTGTCAGATGGCCGGACGTTGCCGGGTGCCCGAGGCTGCCTGCTGGTCGAGGGTTCGGCCGAGCTTCTCGAACTCTTGTCCGATGTGGACATCCCGGGACTGCGGCTGGTGCACCCCGCCGCGTCGCACCCGCTCCTGGAACGCTTGGGCGCCAAGCACGCCCACGCCCGCGAGCTGCTCAACGCCGACCAGCTGCGTGATGCCGTCGAGCGCAGCGTCGAGGACGTGCGGTCCGGATTGGACGGTACGACGCTCGCGGGTGCGGTCCTCCGGCTGATCGCCGACTGCGGTGACGACGCCCCGCGCTGGGTGGGCGCGCTCGCCCTGCCCGCCACCGACACCTGGCGCCGCGCCGACGAACTCGTGCTCCCGGCGTCGCCGCTGCTGGACGTCTTCGACGAAGAGGTCTTCGACGAGGACGGCGCGCTCGACGTCCTCGACGAGGACTTCGCCGAAGACTGGCCGGCCGACACCCTGAAAGCCGCCGGGGTACTGGACTCCTTCGCACTGGTCGTCGACGACGAGCCGCACGAGCCCGACCACGACCTGCCGGACGAGGAAGCCTGGTGGGACTCGCGCCCCGAGCCGCCGGTGACGCTGGTCGCGATCCGGGACCTCGACCTCGTCGCCGACGACGCCTGGCCCGCGGCGCTGCGGCTGCTCGCCGCGCGACCCGAGACCTGGCACGCCCTGCGCGCACCACAAGGGCACGCGGCCTGGTGGATCGCGCGGTACGCCGTGCTCGACGGCCTGGCGCCGAACGAGTGGCGGCTGCCGGACGCGGACCTGGCCGGGCTCTACGACGAGGTTCCCGAGCTCGGCCTGAGCGAAGACCTCCTGCGCGTCGCCGGCGTTCGCGCGGATCTCACCGTGTCCACAGTGGAGGAAGCGAAGGACCTCCTCGAACGGCTCGCCGATCCGGAACGCACGATCTCGCCCGGACTGACCACGCGCGCCTACGACGCCGTCGTCGAGTCCGGATTGGACCCGGGCGCCCCCCGGGCCGTCCGGGCCGCGGACGGGTCCGTTGTGGACGACGCGCTGGTGCTGGACGTGCCGTGGGTGGCCGGTGCGCTCGAGCCGGACCAGTACGTCGTCGCGCCCGAGGACCCGGACCGGCTGGCGGACCTGCTCGACCTCCCGCTGGCCGGCACCGAGAAGGCCGAGGTGACCAGCCAGGGTGAGTACGCGCCCTGGGCCGAGCTGCCCGCGCTGAAGCTCGTCGCGGACCAGCTCGGCATCCGGCTGCCCGACGGTGGCGTCCTGGTGCACGACCCGCTGACCGTGTCGATCCAGGGCGGCGAACACGACGTCCAGTGGTGGTCCGACGGCCGGCTGCACGCGGCCGACAGCTCGGAAGGCCTGGCCCGCGCGTTCGCCTGGGCGGCCGGGCGCTGGCCGGACCGGCACCTGATCACCGCGCTGCTCGACGACCCTTCACCGAGGACCCTGCTCGGTTAGAGCCGCTGGGCCGACTTCGACCCGCGGCGGGCGGCGGCGCGCTGCCAGCCGACGATCGCCAGCCCGACGAAACCGAGCGCGAACCCGGACAGCGCCGTCTGCACCCACAGCCCCGAAGTCGTGAAGAAGAGCACCACCAGCGCGACGGCCCAGATGCCGGTGCCTACGATCACCACCGGTGTCAGGTCGGTCAGCCTCTTGGGCAGTTCCGGCGTGTGCCGCAACGAGCCCGTAACCTCCGGTGGATTGATCGGTTCACTCACGTGGGGAAGGGTACTCCGCAGCAGCGACAGAATGGGCAGGCGAATGGCGGAGCAGGAGACGTCCCGTGCCGGGACGTCCACATTGGACCGGTTCTTCAAGATCACCGAGCGGGGTTCGACCGTGTCGCGCGAGGTGCGCGGCGGCCTGGTCACCTTCGTGACGATGGCTTACATCGTGGTGCTGAACCCGTTGATCATCGGCAGCTTCTCGGCCGACGACGCCGGCGCGCACAAGGACGTCCTCGGCGGCATCCTGCCGGTGCCGCAGGTCGCCGCGGTGACCGCGCTGGTCGCCGGGGTCATGACCATCCTCATGGGCCTGATCGCGAACTATCCGTTCGCCATCGCGACCGGTCTGGGCATCAACAGCCTGGTCGCGGTGACCATCGCCCCGCAGATGACCTGGCCCGAGGCGATGGGCCTGGTGGTCATCGAGGGCGTGATCATCGTGCTGCTCGTGTTCACCGGGTTCCGCACCGCGGTGTTCCGGGCCGTGCCCGCCGCGCTGAAGTCCGCGATCGCCGTCGGCATCGGCGTGTTCATCTGCCTGATCGGCCTGGTCGACGCCGGGTTCGTGCGCCGGCTGCCGGATGCCGCGCACACCACCGTCCCGGTCGGGCTCGGCATCAACGGCTCGATCGCCTCCTGGCCGACCGTGGTGTTCGTCGTCGGCTTGCTGGTCACCGGCATCCTGGTCGTGCGCAAGGTCAAGGGCGCGATCCTGATCGGCGTGCTGGCGTCGACGGTGCTGGCCATCGTCGTCGAGGCGATCGTCAAGGCCGGGCCGTCGAAGGGCACGAACCCGCTCGGCTGGAACCTCGGCTACCCGGCGCTGCCGGACCAGGTGCTCGGCCTGCCGAACCTTTCGCTGGTGGGCGACATCTCGTTCGGCGCCTGGACGCGGCTGCCGATCATCACCGTCTGCCTGCTGGTGTTCACGCTGGTGCTCGCCGACTTCTTCGACGCGATGGGCACCATGACCGGCCTCGCGAAGGAAGCCGACCTGCTGCCGAAGGACGGCCAGCTGCCCAACGTCGGCAAGGCGCTGTTCGTCGAGGGCCTCGCGGGCGCGGCCGGCGGCCTCGGCTCGGCCAGCTCGAACACGGTGTTCGTCGAGTCGGCGTCGGGCATCGCCGAGGGCGCGCGGACCGGCCTGGCGACCATCGTCACGGGCGTGCTGTTCATCGCCGCGATGTTCCTGACGCCGCTCTACCAGGTGGTGCCGGTCGAGGCGGCCGCGCCGGCGCTGGTCGTGGTGGGCGCGATGCTGATGTCGCAGGTCCGTGACATCGACTTCACCGACTACTCGATCGCGCTGCCCGCGTTCCTGACCATCGTCGTCATGCCGTTCACGTACTCGATCGCCAACGGCATCGGCGCCGGCTTCGTCAGCTACGTCGTGATCCGCGCCGCCACCGGCAAGGCCCGCCAGGTGCACCCGCTGATGTGGGTGATCGCGCTGGCCTTCGTGGCGTACTTCGCGGTCGGGCCGATCCAGGCGGCGTTCCGGTGATCAGCCCCTGATCTTCAAGGCCTCGTCGAAGACGCCCCGGTCGCGCTCGAACTCGGCGGCCGGGGCCTCGAAGCGGATGGTCACCAGTGCGTCGCCGGCGCCGAGACCGACCACGGTCACTCGCCGCGGCACACCGTCGCGTTCGTAGGTGAAGTCCCATTGCGCGGCGTCCCGGTCGGCGATCGGGGCGTGCTCGGCGACCGTGCCACCCTGCGAGCCGACCAGCGCCCGCAGCCCGCTCACGGGATCCTCCTGCGTGATCGGCACCCGGTCGGTCTCGAGCAGGAGGTCGCCCTGGCGGAAGCTGGCACGCTCCTTGTCGCGGCTCACGGCCCAGGACGGTACCGGGATCTCGATCGCCGAGCCGGGACCGGACACGTCCGGGGACTGGTAGACCTGGAGCTGCCCCTGCAGGATCAATGGCGTCGGCGACGGTGGTGGTGCGGCGGCGGGCGCGTCGTCACCGCCGCCCACGAACTGCGCCACCACGATGGCCAGGATCGCCGCGCCGACCACGGCCGTGCCCACCAGCTTCTTGTTCATCCGACTCCCCGGGTTCTGCTCCTGGTTGAGGACGCGCGGCCGTGTTCCAGGTTGCGGGGTTGACGGGGATC
Source organism: Amycolatopsis sp. NPDC051128 (assembly GCF_040682715.1). Classification (NCBI taxonomy): domain Bacteria; kingdom Bacillati; phylum Actinomycetota; class Actinomycetes; order Pseudonocardiales; family Pseudonocardiaceae; genus Amycolatopsis; species Amycolatopsis sp. NPDC051128. The sequence goes on from NZ_JBFBBN010000033.1 coordinate 96,213, forward strand.
ACCCGTCCGGAGAATTTTCGTAAGGTATGCTAACTATATGTCCGGCGACACGCACGAGCGCTCCTTGGCGAGCCGCCTGCGTCTCGCGGTGGTCCGGCTCAACCGCCGGCTCCGGGCACAGCGCGTCGGGGGCGACCTCACGCTGACGCAGGTCGCGGCGCTGTCCACCCTGCACAAATGCGGTGCGCTGACCCCCGGGCAGCTCGCCGCGAAGGAAGGCGTCCAGCCACCTTCGATGACGAGGGTGATCGCCGCGCTCGAGGAACTGGGGTTCGTCGAACGGCGCCCGCACCCGACCGATGGCCGGCAGGCCATCGTCGAGCTGTCCGAGAGCGGGCTGGCCTACGTGCGTAGGGCCATCTCCGTCCGGGAGGCGTGGCTGGACCGGCAACTGGCGGAACTCGGCGACGAAGAGCGTGAAGTGCTCTCCAAAGCCGCCGAAATCATAGACAGGATGGCGGGGAACTAACCACGGTGACGGCCACGGGTAGCGAGACACAGCGTTCGATCGAGACCACTGCTACCCCTGGAACGGCTCCACCGCCGTCCGCCTCGCCGCCGTCCGGGCCGAAGGCCCAGCGTCGCCGCAGCATGTTCGCCTCCCTGCGGGTCCGCAACTACCGGCTGTTCTTCACCGGCCAGGTCATCTCGAACATCGGCACCTGGATGCAGCGCATCGCCCAGGACTGGCTGGTCTTCACCCTCAGTGGCAACAACCCGATCGCCCTCGGCGTCGCGGTGGCGCTGCAGTTCACGCCGACGCTGTTCCTCTCGCTGTGGGCCGGCGTCCTCGCCGACCGCGTCGACAAGCGCCGGCTGCTCACCTGGATCCAGGTGGCGGGGTGCTCGCAGGCCGTCGTGCTCGGCGTCCTCGACCTGACCGGGCTGGCCACGCTGTGGCAGGTGTACGTCCTGTGCTTCACCCTCGGCACGACGGCGGCGCTCGAAGTGCCGACGCGGCAGTCGTTCGTCGCCGAGATGGTGGGCCGCGACCAGGTCACGAACGCGGTCGCGCTGAACTCGTCGATCTTCAACATGGCGCGGATCGTCGGCCCGGCGATCGCCGGGTTCGCGATCACCTGGATCGGCACCGGCTGGCTGTTCATCGCGAACGCGCTCAGCACGGTCGCGGTGATCATCGGGCTGATCCTGATGAATCCGGACAAGCTGTTCCGCGTCGCGGCGGTGCCGCGCGAGAAGGGGCAGCTGGCCGAGGGCCTGCGGTACGTCCGGCGGCGCTCGGACCTGATGACGGTGATGGTGCTGGTGCTGTTCGTCAGCACGTTCGGCATCACGTACTTCAGCTCCCTCCCGATCGTCGCGGCGAACGTGTTCCACACCGCGGCCGACGGCTACGGCCTCCTGTCGACGCTGGTCGCGGTCGGCACCTTCACCGGCGCGGTGATGTCCGCCCGCCGCGGCACGAAGGGCAAGCCACGGGTGCGGCTGCTGCTGGTGTCGGCGTTCTTCCTCGGCGTGTTCGAGCTGATCACGGCGTTCATGCCGACGTACCTGACGTTCGGCCTCGGCCTGATCCCGCTCGGCTTCGCCACGATGACGTTCCTCAACACGGCGAACGCGCTGGTGCAGACGTCGGTCAGCCCGGAGATGCGCGGCCGCGTGATGGGCCTGTACGTGCTGGTGCTGATCGGCGGCAACCCGCTCGGCGGCCCGATGGTCGGCTGGATGGCGCAGACGTTCGGCGGACGGTCGCCGTTCGCCATCGGCGGGGCGGTCTCGGCGCTGGCCGCGGTGGTCTGCGCGCTGGTGCTGATCCGCCGCGGCGGGGTCGCGTGGCCGGTGCGGCGCGGGTTCGGGCTGCGCGTGCTGAAGCGCTCGAAGGTCTGAAGCCGAGAGTCCTTCCGGCACACGGTCCCGGCGGTCGATCTTCGTCTGGGTGGTGATTGGGGTATGCTGACTCTGCACTCGTCATTAGACGAGCGAAGTGAACCCGGCAGCCTTCCGGACGGTGGGTGGGCCGGGTTTCGCGTATCCGGGCGCTACACCGCTCTCACGACCCGGACGAAGTCACGCGCTCTCACCTTCCATTGCCCGCCGCGTTGCCAGCACCACGCGATCGCGTCCGGAACGGCCAGTAGCGGCTCTTCGTGCGCCCGGTGGTGGCGGTACTCCAGGGTTTCGTGACACCCGTGCTGCCGGGATGAGCGGTAGAAGATCCGCCGGTCGAGGTCGAGCACCGATTCGTCGGTTTCGATGACAAGCATGCGGGTTCCCGCGGATGCCAGGTCCGCTACGAGGCCGTCGAGGCATGCTTCGCGCTGTTGCCGTCGTGGATGGGCGGAGCCGTCGTAGATCGTGACCACCGGCGCGAGTTCGGCGATGACATCGAGGATTCGCTTGCGACGACCATCGCTTTCGTGGGTGAAGTGCAGGCGCCGCTGACCTGGCAGCACGAGACCGCGCATGCTCTGCCGCGCTCGGCTGAGGTCGCCGGGAAGCACGGCGGCCGCCGTGATCAGGTAGCCGCCCTGCTTGCTTTCGTCGACGAACACGTGCGCGGTCATCGGGGCATTGTGCTGCATCGTGATCGACAGTCCGTAAGCGCCCCGACTCGTCAGGTAGCGGCCGGCGCTGCTCAAAACGTCGGATCCAGCCACCCGAACGAGTGAGATCGGAGTCTCTCCGGCGCACCCCTTGCCAGAGGAAATGAGGTTAGGCTAACCTCATGCATGTCCGCTTCGTGGTGGGAGCGGCAGTCAGTTCGGGAACGAACGGAGCCCCGGCCCTGGGAACCCCAGGCCGGGGCTCCGTTCATTCACGGCACGTTCACGGCAGTCTCGGGTCGAGCGGCCGTGCTCGTCAAGGGACTCTCACCCGGTGGCACCGGCAGCCGGGTCAAGGTCATCCCGAAGTACACGCGATACGCCGTCCGGAGCGCTTCGGGGCTGGTCAGCCGCAGCTCGTGGCGGACGCCGTCGACCGTTTCGATCAGCCTTTCGTCCGACAGCGTCACCCGGCCCTGGGACGTCGGGCGGGAGCATGTCAACGAGCGGGTGAAGTTCGACAACGGCGACGTCGCCTGCCACCACGCCATCGGGACGAAGTCGGCCAGCGGACGCGGCCGGCGCTCCAGGCGGTACTGCGGCTTGCCGTTCAGCACGATGTCGACGTCGCCGTGGGGCGCGTCCAGCACGAGGAACTCGCCTTCCGGATCGGCCTGCGCGTCCACGCCGGACAACCGCAGCGGGTGCCGGGCGAACCGGCCGAAGCCGACCTCCACCAGCCACGGCTCGTCGAGCTCGACGACGACCGCCGCGTGGTCCAGCGGCGGGCCCAGCGTGCCGTCCGGGCGGAAGACCTGCGCCGCTCGCAGCGAAACCCGGTACCCGAGTTCGCGCAGGAGGGCCGCGAACAGGCCGTTGAGTTCGTAGCAGAACCCACCGCGCCGCCGGCGTACGACCTTGTCGAACAGTGCCTCCTCGTCGAGTTCGATCGGCTCGCCGAGGTGGATGCTCAGGTTCTCGAAGGGGACCGCGGTCAGGTGGCGCTCCTGCAGCAGGCGCAGCGTCGCGAGGTCGGCCGCCGCGGGCCACCCCACCCCGAGCCGGTCCAGATACGCGTCGACGTCCATGGATCCACTTTCACACCTCGACCGCACTCGAGGTCAAGCGATTTCCGCGCCATCCGGGGTCCGCGGAGGGGTCGACGAAAACGGGGCCCTCCCGCGAAGGAGGACCCCGTCCGGCAGCCGGGTGCTCAGCCGAGCAGCAGGCCGTTGCCGCCGGCGACGGCGTTGTCGAAGCGCTTGCTGATCTCGGCCCAGTTGAAGATGTTCCACAGGGCCTTGACGTAGTCCGGCTTGACGTTCTTGTAGTCCAGGTAGAACGCGTGCTCCCAGACGTCGACCAGCAGGATCGGCACGGTCGGCAGGATCAGGTTGTTGTGGTGGTCGCGCAGCTGCTGGGTGATCAGCGTCTTGCCGATCGGGTCCCAGGACAGCGCGCCCCAGCCGTTGCCCTGGATGGTGGTCGAAACGGCGGTGAACTGCGCCTTGAACTTGTCGAAGGAGCCGAACGCCTCGTCGATCGCCGCGGCCAGCTCGCCGGTCGGCTTGTCGCCACCCTCCGGCGAGAGGATCTTCCACCACACGACGTGGTTGGCGTGGCCGGCCAGGTTGAAGGCCAGCGTGGTCTCCAGGCCGACGATGTTGCCGAAGTCGTTCGCTTCGCGGGCGGCTTCGAGCTTGTCGAGCGTGTCGTTCGCGCCCTTGACGTAGGTCGCGTGGTGCTTGCTGTGGTGCAGCTCGTTGATCTCGCCGGAGATGTGCGGCGCGAGGGCGCTGTAGTCGTAGTCGAGATCGGGGAGCTCGTAGCGGGCCATTGGCCCTCCTTCTGTCTTCGACACAAGTTTCCGGTATCGAACCTAGTAGCACTCCGCCCTTCGCGGCGAGCGGGGGCGGGTGGCCGTCACTACTTGGGACGGCGGCTCGTCGGTGGCGTACCCCGAAGGCGTACCCCGAAGGTGTGCCACCCGAAACCGAGCCTGCTACCTGGACTTAACTGGAGGTCAACGGGCTGTGAGAACGATCATTCAGGCGGCGCGGAACTCGTCGAGCCGCTGGGCCAGCTCCTCGAAAACGGCGACGTTGCATTCGAACGCCACCAGCGTCTCGTCGATGACCCGGGCACGCTCGGCGTCGTCCCACGGCGCGTTGTCCAGTTTCGCGCGGTAGCGGTCGCGGAACTTCGGCGCGCTGCCGATCCCGTCGAAGTGGTAGAAGAGCGCGCCCGCCTCGGCGACGTCGTAGTTCTTCTCCAGCGTCCGCCGGATGACCTGGCCGCCGGCGATGTCGCCCAGGTAGCGCGTGTAGTGGTGGGCGACGTACCCGCCGGCCCACGAGGACGCTTCGCGCACGCGGTCCACGTACGCCTGGGTGGAGGCGAGCGGCGAGATTGTCGAGCGCCAGTCCGGGCCGGCCAGGTGGGCGAGGTCGCGCTCGAGGTTGGGCAGCCGCCGCAGCTCGTCGAAGACGAACTCGCCGCCGACCGGGTGGCCGGCCATCGCGTCGCTCGCCGCCTCGATCGCGTCGTAGATGAAGAAGTACTGGATCGCCAGCTGCGTGTAGCCGTCCTGCGTCAGCTCCCCGCCGAGCAGAGCGCGCATGTAGGCCGAGTAGTTCGCCTTGTCGTGGACTTCGAGGGTCGACGCGCGCAGCGCCGCCGAGAACGGCCGGGTGTCGAGGTCCGTGGTCACCGACATGAGCAAGCCTCCCGGCGATCGATCTGACACACTGTCAGAAAGAGCGTAGGGCACAACGCGCGCTCAAGCCACCTAAATCGACGCGCCGACCGCTCGCAGCACGAACCGCACCGCCGCTTCGACGACGTCGTCGAGCTGCTCCGGCGGCCCGTCGACCAGTGCCCGGTTGCCCAGCGCCGCGGTGATCATCGGGATCAGGACGTCCGGGTCCTCGGCGGGCCAGTGACCCAGGTCGACGCCGCCGGCGAGGATCGCGCGCAGCCGGTCGGTGATCGGGTCGGCGTGCGCGCTGATCCGCCGGTACGCCGCCGGGGCCAGTGCCGACGCGAGCGCCGTGCCCGGCGGCATGTGGTACTCGGCCAGCACGCGCAGCTGCAGCCGGACGAAGGTGGCCAGCTGGTCGACGGGGTCGGCGTGCGCCTCGACGGCCTCGGTCAGCCGTGTCACGTACCGGGCGGCTTCGTCCTCGACGAAGGCGACGAGCAGCGTCTCCTTGTCGGGGAAGTGGTTGTACAGCGCGGTCCGGCCCACCCCGGCCGCGGCGGCGACCCCGGCGAGCGTGATCGCGTCGAAGCCGCGCTCGTAGAGCTGCGCGCGCAGGACGTCGAAGACCCGCGCCCGCACCTCGCGCCGGTGCGCCTCCAGTGACTCACCGAGAATCTTCGGCATTCGCCCAGGCTAGCGCTCAATCGGTCAGCGGCCAGGTGTGCACCGGCTCGCCCGCCTCCGACAACTCCAGGTAGCGCCCCAGCATCCGGGTGAGCGCCGCTTCGCGGTCCAGCCCGCGGTCCTGCGCGCGGACGACGAAATCCCGCTGCCAGGTCGCCCCGGTCCGCCGCGCGAGGCACCGGCGCTCGATGATCCCGAGATAGCGCTCGCGAGCTTCGTCGGAGACGTCGGAGCGGCGCAGCCCCTCGTGGGCCAGCGGGAGCAGCACGCGCAGCGCCAGCTCGTCCGGCGGGATCCAGCCGATGCCCGGCCAGTACAGCTGCGCGTCGAAGCCGCGGCGTGCGCCGGCGTAGAGGTTTTCTTCCGCGGCCTGGAAGGACATCTGGCTCCACGCCGGGCGTTCCTCCTCGGCCAGCGCGCGCTGGGCGCCGTAGAAGAACGCCGCGTTCGCCACCGTGTCGACGACCGTCGGCCCGGCCGGCAGCACCCGGTTCTCCACGCGCAGGTGCGGCAGGCCGTCGACGACGTCGTACACCGGGCGGTTCCACCGCCAGATGGTGCCGTTGTGCATCCGCAGCTCGGTGAGCTTCGGCGCCTGGCCCGCGTCGAGCGCCTCGATCGGGTCTTCGGCGTCGGTTTCCGGGAGCAGGCCGGGGAAGTAGCGGACGTTCTCCTCGAACAGGTCGAAGATCGACGTGATCCAGCGCTCGCCGAACCAGACCCGCGGCCGGACACCCTGGTTCTTCAGCTCTTCCGGCCGGGTGTCGGTCGCCTGCAGGAACAGCGGGATCCGCGTCTCGTGCCACAGCGCCTTCCCCAGCAGGAACGGCGAATTCGAAGCCAGCGCGATCTGCAGCCCGGCCAGGCACTGCGCCGCGTTCCAGTGCGCGGCGAACTCCTCCGGCGCGACCTGGAGGTGCAGCTGCACGCTCGTGCACGCGGCTTCCGGCAGGATGGACTCGGCGTAGCTGCGCAGGCGTTCGGGGTGCCGGCCCGGCAGCGACGCGCCCTCCATGGCGAGCACCGTGCGCTCCCCGCGCGCGGCGAAGATCTGGTCGTTCAGCGTCGAGTACCGGGCCTTGTTGGTGAGCCACTTCTGGTCGAAGTGCTCGTGCTTCAACGTCGGCAGGATGCCGATCATGGCCAGCGCCGACCCGGTGTCGCGGGCCTTCGACGCCGCGGTGCCGAGGTACGCGCTGAGGTCGTCTTCGAGCTGGAGGGCCGAATCGCCGGCCAGGGGCCGCGGCGGCACGTTCAGCTCGATGTTGTGCTGGCCCAGCTCCGTGGTGAACGTCGGGTCGTCCAGCGCCTCCAGCACGGCGGTGTTCGTCATCGACGGGCGCAGCTCGCGGTCGACGAGGTTGAGCTCGACTTCGAGGCCGATGTTCTTGCGCGGGAACGAAAAACTGCCGTCGGTGAGCATGCGGGCCAACGTGTCCAGGCAACGCTGCACCTTGCGGCGGTACCGTCCGCGGTCCAGCGTTTTGGACGGTTGAGCCGCGAGTTCCATCCCCATGACCATCCCTTTTGCGTCGGCGTGGAACTAGGACGTGTTTCTGGCCCGGCGGACCACCGTTTCACAGTCGATGGACCCGGGCTAGCGGCCAAACTGGTGCTCTCTGTCACTAGGAGTTAACCGAACGCAAAATGCGCCGTTCGCCCTACGTCGGGCCGGACGTTCGGAGCAGCAAGCGCCCGGCGAGCGGATGACAGACTGGGCGGATGCGCGTGATCCACATCGACCGCCGGGACGACCCCAGGGTCGACGATTTCCGCGATCTGTCCACAGCGGACCGCCGCCCCGACCGGCCGGGCGGCCGGGGGCTCGTCATCGCCGAGGGCACCGTCGTGGTGTCCCGGCTGCTGGCGTCCCGCTACCCGGTACGGGCGCTGCTGGGCGTCGAACGCCGGTTCGCCGAGCTGGCGGACGACCTCGCCGGGACCGACGTGCCCCAGTACGTCACTTCCGCGGAAACGATGGCCGAGGTGGTCGGCTTCCACCTCAACCGCGGGATCCTCGCCGTCGCCGACCGGCCGGCGCCGCTGACGGTCGCCGAGGTCGTGGCCGGCGCCGGCACGATCGCCGTGCTGGAAGGCGTGGGGGACCACGAAAACCTCGGCGCGCTGTTCCGCAACGCGGCCGCGCTCGGCGTCGACGGCGTGCTGCTCGGCCCCGGCTGTTCCGACCCGCTGTACCGGCGCAGCGTGCGCGTGTCGATGGGCCACGTCCTGCGCGTGCCGTTCGGGCACCTGGCCGACTGGCCGGGTGGGCTCGACGAGCTGCGGGCGCACGGGTTCGCCGTCGCGGCGTTCACACCGCGACCGGGCTCGGTCCCGCTGCGCGAACTGCGGAAGCACGCGCCCGGGCGGGTGGCGTTGCTGTTCGGAGCGGAAGGTCCCGGGCTGACCGAGACGGCGCTCGAGGCGGCTGACCATGCGGTACGGATACCCATGCCGGCGGGAGTCGACTCACTGAACATCGCGACGGCCGCCGCTGTCGCCTTCTACGAACTGGCCTCGGGTGGCTAAGGTGACGACGATCGCCCCGTCTGCGCGAAAGGACACCATGGAGCTGCGGATCCGCGGCGAGCGCGCCGTGCTGGCCGGCCCCGGCGGGGAGCACGCGCGCGAGGTGGACCCGCACAAGCTGGCGATCGGCGCCGACCTGGCGCAGGCCCTGCACGAGTGGGCGCGCGTGGCGTCCACGGTCTCCGCCGAGTCCGGGGCGGAGGCGGGCGCGGTCGTCTCGCAGCGCGGCCGTCAGCTGGCCGGCAGGCTGGCCTCGGTGATGGGCACGACGGTGCGCTTCGTGGACCCGGTGACCGGCGACGAGACGGTCGTCGAGCCACCGCCGCGGACCGACGAACCCGGCCACCGGTTCATCCGGTCGGTGCTCGGGCCGCCCGGCCCGCCCGGCGAACCGACCCCCTGGCTGACCGGGCTGACGGTGTCGGCGTTCATCGCGTCCGTGGTCGTCGTAGCCATGCTGGCGTTGGCCTCGACGCTGGCCCGCGAGACCAGCGGCTGGCTCGCGCTCGTGGGAACGGTCATCGTGACGGCCGGGATCACGCCGTCGCTGTGGCTGATCCGCCGCACCCCGATCCTGCGCTGGGCCGCGTACGGCGCGGCGGGCGGCGTCGTCATCGCCTGGGCCGGCGTGCTGGTGATCGCCTTCTAACGACGTTTGACGTACGTGACGAGCGTGCCCTGGGCGTTGGTCGCGGTCTGGGTGTGGAAGAAGTAGCCGCGGAACTCGGCGATCTGGCGGAGCAGCTCGGGGGAGACGCCGAACTGGCCGGAGAAGAAGGTCACGCTGTCCCGGCCGGTGAACTCCGCCGCCAGCCAGCCGACGCGCGTCGAGCGGGGAAAGGCCCGGAGCACCCACAGCAGCGGGAACACGCCCAGCGCGGTGAGACCGAAGCCGATCGCGAAAAGGCGTTCGTCGCGGGTGATCGCGGCCGTCACGACGCTGCCGCCGAAGCACAGGAAGACCCACGCCGCCGGGGCGATGAACCCTGCGAACGACATCCGGAACTTCCGGACGGCGGCCGGCCGGGGCGGCGAAGTCCGGCGCAGCAGCAGGATCCGGTCGGTGACGTCGGCGAACTCCCCGGCCGGGAAGAGACCTTCGCTGCCCGCGATCTCGGCGATCCGGGCCGGCGGCAGCTTCGCGTGCCGGACGCTCACCCACAGCTCGTCACGGCCGTCGAGGTGGTTGCGCAACCACTGCTCGCGGCCGGGGACCTCGACGACCGGTTCGGCGGCGGGCGGCAGTGCCGGGCCGGGGGTGCCGAACACCAGCCCGGGACGGCACTTCACGAAGAGGAAGTTCACGCTGTTCCGGCCGGAGTGGTGGGGACCGGCGAAGAAGTAGCCGTACAGCGAAGCGACCTCGCCGAGCAGTTCGGCCGACAGCGCCGGCGGCGGAGCCACGATCACCTGGTGGCTGCCGTCGAACCGGTCGTCCAGCCACGGCATGCGCGGTGACCGGCCCGCGATCGCGCGGATCAGGAACTGGGCGCCGACCACGGCGGCGATGGCGGCCGGGATCAACAGGGGCAGCCACTTCACCTCGGACTCCGCCGCGAACCAGGTTCCCGCGCCGAGCGCCAGGATGCACGCGACCGCGACGATGCCCTGGACTTCGCCGAGGGTGGGCCGCCGCGCGGTGGTGCGCGGCCGCAGTTCTTCGTCCGGCAGTCCGTTCCGGCGCAGCAGGAGCAGCCGGTCGGCCGGGTCGGCGGCTTCGGCGACCACCGTCATCCCCGCGGCCGTCGCGGCCGCGCCGACGTCCGCGCGGCTCAGCCGCAGCCGTCGCGTGCTCGCCCAGAACTGGTCCTGCCCGGCGAGCAGCTTCGCGAGACGGCGACGGCCGGCGTCCGTGCCGGGGCCGTGGTCGAAGTGCCGCGGGAAGAAGCCGGGGGCGAACTCGAACCGCAGGAACCCGGCCTGGTCGGGCGGAGTTTCGCGGTACCGGCGCGCGGTCGCGGCCTGCCGGATGGCAGTGGGGTCGATGCCCCACTGCGCGGGCGCGACCTCGACGACAGGGGCGCCGGAGAACCCCCGATACCGCAGCTCCGAGAAGCGAAGCTGCCAAGTGTGGTGGTCTGCCGTCATCATGAGATGTCACGCTGCACAATCGATCCCTCCCTCAGCGTGACATCGTAGCCTTGTCCGATGGAGCAGCTCGACGCGTTGCGGAAGTTGTGCCTGGCCCTGCCCGAGACGACCGAGCGGCTCAGCCACGGCGAGCCGACGTGGTTCGTGCGCGGCAAGAAGACCTTCGTCATGTTCGCCGACCACCACCACGACGACATGCTGGCGTTCTGGTGCCCCGCGCCGCCCGGGGCGCAGGAGGAGCTGGTGCGCACCGAGCCCGAGCGGTTCTTCCGGCCGCCGTACGTCGGGCACCGCGGCTGGCTGGGCGTGCGGCTGGACGTCGACGTCGACTGGGGCGAGATCGACCGGATCGTCCGGGACGCCTACCGCCTGGTGGCGCCGAAAACCCTGGCCGCACAGGTGGTGGGTTAGCCCGGCTCATGCGCCCCAATGTGGCGTTCGGTGCGTTGGGCGCACCCAATGATGCTCCTATGGTTTGTCAAGGGTGAGGTGGTGGATTGCGGCGAGGTCTGCGGTGAGGTGTGGGTAGATTTCGCGGGCGACGT
>NZ_JBFBBN010000034.1:0-19580 GCF_040682715.1 Amycolatopsis sp. NPDC051128
CAGGCTCCTATCAGGTCACAAACCCCGCGCCCGGTGAGGCACAGCGGGGTCACCGGACCGGCCGACAGATCATTGGCCAGACACCACGGTCGGTGACGTTCCGAGTCAAACCGGACCGGTGACCTCGCCCCCACATCCTCACAGTGGCGTTCGGTGCGTCCAACGCACCCAATGTGGCGTTCGGTGCGTCCAACGCACCCAAAGCCACATTCGGTGCATCCAACGCACCCAACGCCACATTCGGTGCACCCAACGCACCCAACGCCACATTCGGTGCACCCAACGCACCCAACGCCACATTCGGTGCACCCAACGCACCCAACGCCACATTCGGTGCATCCAACGCACCCAACGCCACATTGGGGCGCATGAGCGAGCCCGGCCCCTGTCAACGAACCTCGGACGCGCCGCCCCTAGCCGGCCGACCGTCGTTTCCTTCACCGCGCTAGTCGTAGCTGCCCTCGGCCGTCCACTGTGGATCGGTTCCGACGGTGGCTCTCAGCAGCAGCGCGATGTCGCCGTAGTCCGGGCTGTCACCTTCCAGCACCACCTGGATCCGGGCGAAGTACCGTTCGCCGCGGTGCGCGGCCGTCGACGGGTGCACGACCCAGGGGCCCGCCAGGCCGAGGACCCGGCGCGCCGGGCCGCCGTCGACGGCGACCGTCGCGGGTGGGTGGCCGAACTCGCCGCGCTCCGTGCAGCGGACGACGTCGCCGACGGCGTCGAGCACCGCGGCCGGTACCGGGCGCCGCGAAACCACCGTCGGCGAGGGCGCGGGCAGGCGGCCCGGCCACGGCCGGTCCGCCGCCAGGGGACGGCGTGGCTCGCCCCACGGGACGAGCCGGACGCGCTCGGCCGGGCCACGGCCGCCGTCCAGCACGGGGGTGACGACCGCCTCCGGGCCCAGCAGGCCCTGGATCCGCACCAGGGCGCGGCCGGCGCGCTCGGCCGCGTCGGCGTCGCGGCCCATCGACCCGAGCTGTAACTGCAGCGCCTGCCCGCCGACGACCTCTTCGGGGTCGAGGCGCAGCCGGACGATCCCGGCGCTCGGCCGGTCGGCCGCGCGGACGGTGAGCCAGCCCTCGCACTGCCACCGCACGCGGTCCGCCGTCGAGCGCGCGGTCAGCGGTTCGGCGCACCGCCAGACCCGGACGCGTTCCTCCCCCGCTTCGGTGACCGCGACGACCGCCAGCCGGGTGCACGCCAGGCCGTGCCGGGCCAGCCCGGCGAAGAACCGCTCCCCCAGGGTCTTCGCGACGAACGCGGCTTCGTCGACCCGTTCCAGGGGGTGCTCGAACTCCTCGGTGACCGACAGGTCCGGCGGCAGGGCGCGCCGCAGGGGCGGCCGTTCGGAGAGGCCGCGGGCGAGCCGGTGGGCGATGACGGCGTCCTTGGGGAAGCGGCCCGCGACGTCGCGTTCGGCCAGCGCGGCGAACGCGCCGAGGGTGCGCAGCCCGAGCCGCCGCAGCGTGTCGACGAGCTCGCCGCGGCCGTCGCCCGGCTGGTTCAGCTCGGTGATCGCCAGTGGCGCCAGGAACTTCGCGGCATCGCCGGGCGGGACGAGCGCGGACCGGCGGGCGGCGAGGGTCGCGGCGAACAGCCCGTCGGCGATCCCGACCTGGCACTCCACCCCGGCTTGGGCGGCGACTTGGTCGAGAAGCAGTTCGGCGAGGGCCTCTTCGCCGCCGAAGTACCCGGCGGCGCCGGTGACCGGCACGGCGACGACACCGGGCCGGACGACCTCGACCCCGACAGCCTGCCGTTCGACCGCGGCGGCGACCGGTTCGAAGAGCCGGGCGTCGCGGCCGGGGTCGTGCTGGTGCACGACGAGCCCGGGACACCGCGACTGCGCGTCCCGCCGCCGCATCCCCCGGCCGACCCCGCCGCGGCGCGCGGCGGCGGAGCAGGCGACGACGCGGTTCGCGGAGAACACGGCGGCCGGCGCGGTGGGCGGCGTGCCCGTGGCGGCCCCCGCCGCGACGACGGGCCAGTCCGGGCACCACAGCACGAGCAGCCGGGGTGTGCCGGTCATCCCGGGGTCCCGGCCGGCGCGTCCGGCACCACCACCGCCGTTCACCTCCAGCACCACGTACTCGTACCGGAGACACCCGCGTGGGGAAGCCACAGGCGAACCCAGGACAATCATCGAACACTTGTTCGGATAGTGCGAGACGGGAGGGTCCGCTGTCAAGCCCGGGCGAGACGGAGTCGTCTCCGTCACTCAAGACTCGATGCGGTCGACCGTCCGGCGGCTCCACTCGTGGATAGCCGCGGCCTGGTCGGGGGCGAGCGTCTCGAAGAAGTAGCGGCGAATGTTGTCCGCGTGACCCAGGAGGGCGTCCTGGACGACGCCGCGGCCTTTGGCGGTCAGGCTGATCCCGGCGCGGCGGCCATTGGACTCGTTGTCGGTCCGGTTCACCAGTTCGCGGTTCTCCATCCGGGTCAGCTGGTGCGCGACGCGGCTCTTCTCCCAGTCGAGCGACTCGGCCAGTTCGCCGACGCGCATCCGGCCCCCGTGTGCCTGGTGCAGTGTCACGAGCACGCTGAACTCGGTCTTGGAGATGCCGTACTGGCGCTGCAGATCGCGGTCCAGCTCGCGGCTGAGGAGGCGGTGAGCCTGCATCCAGGTATGCCAGAGCTCCCACTGCTCGGGTGTCAGCGTGCGCGATCCGGCCATGGCCGAAATCGTACCCACGAAGGAGTTGACGAGACAACTTCCCGACCTATAGTTGTCACGTCAACTCAACAGGGAGGCGCAGCATGGAACGGACGGTCGTGGTCGTCGGCGGTGGGTACGGCGGAACGCTGGTGGCCAAAGACCTGGATGCCGCCGCGAACGTGATTCTCGTCGACCCCCGGGAGGGCTTCGTCAACGCAGCCGCGTCACTGCGGGCGCTGACCCGGCCGGACTGGGCGCCCAACGCGTTCTTCCCGTTCGGAACCCTGCTCGAGCGGGGACGGATCATTCGCGACCGGGCGGTCTCGGCGGACCCGAAAGGCGTGACACTCGCATCGGGTCAGCGGGCCGAGGCCGACTACCTGGTGCTGGCCACCGGCTCCGGCTACTCGTATCCGGCCAAGCCGAACCCGGACGCCAACGACGTCGCCCAGCAGCTGGACGATCTCCGCAGGACGCACAAGGAGCTCTCCGGCGCCGGTCGCGTGCTGATCCTCGGTGCGGGCCCGGTCGGCCTGGAACTGGCCGGCGAGATCAAGGATGTCTGGCCGGACAAGGCCGTGATCATCGTCGACCGGGCCGACCGGCTGCTCCCCGGGTTCCTGCCCGAGGTACGCGACGGTCTGCACCACCAGTTGAACGAGCGCGGCATCGAACTGCGGCTTGGTGCCGGACTGACCGCACTGCCGCCGGTACCGGCCGGCCAGGCCGCCCGCTTCGCGGTCACCACCGACAAGGGCGAGGAGATCGCCGCCGACATCTGGTTCCGCGCGTTCGGCGTCCGGATCAACACCGGCTGCCTGGCGGACGGAAAGCTGACGCCGCTGACCGACCGGGGAATGATCCCGGTCACCGAGCACCTGAACGTCCAAGGCTACGACCACGTCTACGCCATCGGCGACGTAGTCGACCTCCCCGACCCGAAAATGGCGTCCTACGCGATGGAACACGCCACGATCGTGGCGAGGAACATCAGGGCACAGCTCGCCGGCGACCCGCCGGACGCCGTCCACACCCCGGCGCCCGACCGGCGAATACTGCTCCCGCTGGGAACACACGCGGGAGTCGGTCAGCTCCCGGCTCCCCACGGTCCCTCGGCGGCAAGCGCGGAGACGGTCCACGAACGCAAGGGCGCCGACCTGTTCACCGCACGATTCGCCGCCCGGTTCAACCAAGCTTGACCGCATGACGTCCGGACGACAGCGGGCCCCGCCGGAAATCCGGCGGGGCCCGCCACACTCGGTCCGCGGTCAGCCCGCGAAGGGGCTGGCGTCGATCCCGCAGGTCTTGCCCGCCGCCGGGAAGGCTCCCGAGATCAGGTAGTCCCGCTTGACCTGCTCGGTGCACGTGCTCGGCACGTACATCGACGAGTGGCCGTAGCCCTCGGTCACGAACACCCGCGCCCGGGCCAGTTCCGCGGCGCCGTCGCGAGCGCCGTGCACCGGCGTCGACGGGTCGTAGCGGTTGTTCAGCACCAGGATCTCCGCCGACGTCGGGCGGTTCCACGGGCCCGTGTAGCGGTCGGTGTCCTTCGCCTTCCAGAACGCGCAGCTCATCATGTCCAGCACCGCGATCCGCCCGAAGTACGGAACGCGCTGGTCCTCCGACTCGGCGTACCGGCTGTAGATCGCCGGGTCGGTGGGCACGTCGCTGTCGCTGCACTGGATGGCGTTGAACGCCTCGGTGCGGTTCGTGGTGTACGGCTCACCGGCGACCAAGGCGGAAGCGGAGCGAGCAGCGGCCGGAGCGTCGTAGAGACGCTGCAGCAGCGCGGCGATGTCCGGCCAGCCCCGCGAGTCCGACAGGTCGGCCGCCGCGTTGATGATTCCCGAATACGTCCAGGTCTCGCCGTCGCTGACGATCGGGGCCTGCTTGGCCCGCGCCGCCAGCGCCGCCCACTTCGCCTTCGGGTCGCCCGAGGAGAACGCGCACTTCGGGCCCGCTTCCGTGCACAGCCGCAGGAACTGCTCGAAGGTCTGCGCGATGCCGGTCGCGACGTCCTGCCGGGTGTCCAGCGGGACGCTCTTGCCGTTGCCGTTCTGCCCGGTCGAGTTGCCGGCGAAGTCCATGGTGCCGTCGAACACCATCGCCCGGATCCGGTTCGGGAACAGGTTCGCGTAGGTTGCCCCGAGCTGCGTTCCGTAGGAAATGCCGTGGTAGTTCAGCTTCGGGTCGCCGACCGCGCGGCGCAGCATCTCCAGGTCACGGGCCGTGTTGGCGGTCGAGACGTGCTCCAGGATCGGGCCCGCCTTCGCCGAGCAGCGGTCGGCCAGCTCCTTCGACTTGGCGTAGAAGGCCGCGTTGCCGCTCGGGTCGCCCGGCATCTCCGGGAACGACCCGAAGAAGGCCTGCTGCTCGGCCACCGAGTCGAAGCACCGGACCGCCGTGCTGTTGGCGATCCCGCGCGGGTCCCACGAGACCAGGTCGAACCGGGCGCGCAGTTCGTCGGAGAACAGCCACGGCCACTTCCCGCGCTCCCGCAGCCGCTGCAGGCCGGACGCGCCGGGGCCGCCGAAGTTGACGAACAGCGTGCCGATCCGGTGCGTGGGATCGGTGGCGGGCAGCTTGATGAGCGCGAGGTCGACCTTCGCGCCGGACGGCCGGTCGTAGTCCATCGGCACCGAAGCCTTGGCGCACTGGAAGCCGTCCGCGCAGTCCGTCCAGCTCAGCTGCGGCGTCGGCACCTTGTCGATGGAGTCGGGTGCCGCGGACGCGACCGCCGGTCCCGCGGCGACGGCCATCGAGACACCGAGCGCGACGACCACGCCGCGCACGATGCCTCCCCCAGAAAATCGACGCACGAAAAGTCCCTTCGGAGAGAAACGATCACTTCGCCTCCACAGACGCCGCAGCCGCGGCGAGGTTGGCCGCCGCGGCCGAAAAAGATCACTAGCGGCAACACCACTGCTTAGCTATAGTGCTAGGCAAATAGATAAATGGAGTTGCCGATGATCGAGTTCCACCTGGACGCGAGGTCCGGCCTGTCGCCGTACCAGCAGCTGGTCCAGCAGGTGCGGCACGCGCTGCGCCTCGGCCTGCTGAACAAGGGAGACCAGCTCCCGAAGGTCAAGGACGTGGTCGCGAGCCTCGCGATCAACCCGAACACCGTGCTGAAGGCCTACCGCGAACTGGAGCACGACGGGCTCGTCTCGGCCCGGCCGGGCGTCGGCACGTTCGTGACGGCGACGCTGAACGGCGGCGCTTCGTTCGCCGTGCTCGGGCCACTGCGGCGGGATCTCCGCCACTGGCTTTCCCAGGCCCGCCAGGCGGGCCTCGACGAGGAGAGCATCGAAGCCTTGTTGATGTCCACGTTTCGCGACTCCGCCAGAGAGGAAATAGCGTGACCGTCCTGCGTGCCCAGGGCCTGGGCAAGAAGTACAAGCGCAAGTGGGCGCTGAGCGGCTGCACGCTCGAGATCGAACGCGGCCACGTGACCGGGCTCGTCGGCCCCAACGGGGCAGGCAAGTCGACGCTGCTGAACCTCGCGTCCGGCATGCTCGAGCCGACGGCCGGCACGATCGAGGTGTGCGGCGGGGTGCCGGGCAGCGGCCCGGACCAGCTGGCGAAGGTCGGGTACGTCGCCCAGAACACGCCGGTCTACCCCGGGCTGAGCATCGAAGAACACCTGCGGCTCGGCGCGCACCTCAACCCGAGTTGGGACGCTTCGCTCGCCGACAAGCGGATCGAACGGCTCGGGCTGGACCCGAAGCAGCACGCGGGCAAGCTGTCGGGCGGCCAGCGCGCCCAGCTGGCGCTGACCATCGGCATCGCCAAGCGGCCCGAACTGCTGCTGCTCGACGAGCCGGTCGCCGCGCTCGACCCCCTCGCCCGCCGGGAGTTCCTGCAGGACCTCATGGAAGCCGTCGCCGAGCACGAGTTGTCGGTCGTGATGTCCTCACACCTGGTCAACGACCTCGAACGCGTCTGCGACCACCTCATCGTGCTGGTGGCTTCCGAGGTACGGGTGATCGGCGAAGTCGAGACCCTGCTCGCCACGCACCACCGGCTCTCCGGGCCGCGCCGCGAGGTCGACGCGCTGCCGTCGGACCAGCACGTCGTCTCGGCGAAGCACACCGACCGCCAGACGACGGTGCTGGTCCGCACCGAGGCGCCGATCCTCGACCCCGCGTGGACCGTCGGCCAGGTCAGCCTGGAGGACCTGGTCCTCGAGTACATGAGCGGCTCGGCCCGCACCCGCCCCGCCCTGGAGGTTCTCCGATGACCTGGCTGACCTGGCGCCAGTTCCGTTTCCCCGCGCTGTCGGTGCTGACCGGCCTGATCGCGATCGCCGTGGTCCTCGCGATCACCGGGCCGGACCTGGTGGGCCGCACGGACTTCTCCGACCAGGACACGCTGTTCGGCGGCACGATCCTGGCGCTGTACCTGCTGCCCGCGGTGATCGGCGTCTTCTGGGGCGTCCCGATGATCACGCGCGAGCTGGAGAGCGGCACGCACAGCCTGGTGTGGAACCAGACGATCACCCGCAGACGGTGGCTCACGACCAAGCTCGGATACGGCGTACTAGTGGCGATGGTGGCAGCCGCGCTGCTGAGCGTGGCGGTCACGTGGTGGGCGAGCCCCATCGACGCGCTCGCCGCGATCCAGACCGACCGCGGCATGCTGCCGCGCATCTCGCCGGTGGTGTTCGGCGCGCGCGGGATCGTCCCGATCGGCTACGCCGCTTTCGCGCTCGTCCTCGGCGTCGCGGTGGGGATGCTGCTGCGGCGGACGGTGGCCGCCATGGCCGTCACGCTCGTCACGCTCGCCGCCGTGCTGCTGCTGGTGCCGGCTTTCGTGCGCCCGTACCTGCTGCCGCCGCAAATCGAGACGGCCGCGATCACCGGGGAGAACATCACGAACATCAGCGGCGACAACACCCACGGGATCCTGGAGATCGGCGTGCGGAAGCCGGCCGGCGCGTGGGTGCTGGCGAACGAAACCCTGGACCCGGCCGGAAACGTGGCCGACCCGCTGCCGGACTTCGTGCAGGTCTGCGCGCCGAGGCCGGGCGCGGGACCGCCGGAGCACGGCTCCATGGAAACGTGCCTGGCGCAGCTGGGCGTCCACGGCTACCAGCAGCGGCTGACTTTCCAGCCCGGCTCCCGGTTCTGGCCGCTGCAGTGGCTCGAACTGGCGCTCTACCTGGCCATGACGGCCCTGCTCACCTGGTTCTGCTTCCGCCGCGTCCGCCACCTGTCCTGACGAGTCCGACTGGGGGAATCATGCGCGCTCTCGCGGTAGCCACCGCATTGACGCTCACCTTGTCCGCGTCACCCGCTTCGGCGAGCACGACGCCTTACCTGCCCCGCCCGACCGGCCCCGCGCCCGTCGGCGTCACCACACTGTCCCTCAAGGACACTTCGCGACCTGACCCGTGGGTGCCGACGGTGCCCTACCGGGAGCTGATGGTCTCCGTCTTCTACCCGGCGACCTCGGCGAACGGGCCGAAGAAGCAGTACATGACCCCGCTCGAATCGGAACGCAACCTCGAGCGGCTGAACATCCCGGGCCTGCCACTGGACGTCTTCAGCACGGTCCGCACGAACGCCGTCGTCGACGCGAAACCGGCCGGGCGGTGGCACAGCCTGCCGCTGGTCGTGCTGTCGCCGGGCCGGATCCAGCCCCGCGCGACGCTCACCGCACTGGCCGAGGACCTGGCCAGCCGCGGGTACGCCGTGGCGGCGATCGATCACACCTACGAGAACCGCGCCACGACCTTTCCCGACGGCCACGTCACCGGCTGCGCCGCCTGCGAGGTCGATGACCAGCCGGGGTTCTGGGAGAAGTTCGCGCGGGTCCGGTCGAAGGACACGTCGTTCGTGCTCGACGAGCTGCTGCGCTCGCGGTGGGGCGCGCTGATCGACCCGCGGCGCATCGGCATGACCGGCCACTCCGCGGGCGGGGCGATCACCACCCAGGCCATGCTGGCCGACCCGCGCATCCGCGCCGGGGCCGACATGGACGGCAGCGTCCACGTCCCGATCCCGGTATCGGGGCTCTCGCGGCCCTTCATGTTCCTGGGCAGCATGGACAACTACACCCCGGGCGCGCCGGGTCCGTACGACGACTGGGAAACGGACTGGACGCACCTGACGGGCTGGAAGCGCTGGCTCATGGTGTCGGGCACGGTGCACGAGTCGTTCACCGACCTCGGCGTGCTCGCCGGCCAGCTGGGCGTCGACCTCGGCAACTCGATCGACGTTTACCGCGCGCTGGCCATCACGCGGACGTACGTAAGCGCTTTCTTCGATCAGCACCTGCGCTGCCGTCCGCAACCGCTGCTGACCGCGCCCTCGCCCGCTTACCCGGAAGTGACCTTCATCGGATGAGAATCAAGAGCCTCATGGTCATCACCGCACTCACTCTCGCCTTGACGTCGCCCGCCGCGTCGGCGGACCCGGCGCTCACGCTGGCGAAGCCGACCGGTGACCGGCCGGTGGGCACGGCTGCCCTGTACCTCAAGGACACTTCGCGCCCCGACCCGTGGATGCCGTCGGTGCCCTACCGGGAGCTGATGGTTTCCCTCTTCTACCCGGCGGTTCCCTCACCAGGGCCGAAGAAGCAGTTCATGTCCGAGGCCGAAGCGAAGGCCGTGTTCGAGGAGGCCGGCATCACCGGGATCCCGCCGGCGGTGCTGACGACCGTGCACACCGACGCCGTCGTCGACGCCCGGCCGGCGGGGCACGGCCTGCCCCTGGTCGTCCTGTCCCCCGGCTTCAAGCGGCCCCGCGCCGAGCTGACGTCGCTGTCCGAAGACCTGGCGAGCCACGGCTACCTGGTCGTCCTGGTCGACCACACCTACGAGAACGTGGCCACCACCTTCCCCGACGGGCGGGTCACCGGCTGCGCGGCCTGCGGCAACTACGACGAGGCCTTCTGGAAGAAGCTGGGGCGCGGCCGGGCGACGGACGTGTCGTTCGTGCTGGATTCGCTGACGCACTCGAAGTGGGCGTCGCTGATCGACCCGGCCCGGATCGGCATGGCCGGGCACTCCGTCGGCGGCGCGAGCACGATCGACGCCATGGTGGCCGATCCCCGGATCAAGGCCGGGATCGACGTCGACGGCACGACGGACGACCCCCTGCTCGCGCCCGGGCTCGACCGGCCGTTCCTGTTCCTGGGGCGGCAGAACATGTACGCGCCCGGCACCGGGACCGAATCCGGCACCTGGCAACGGGACTGGGAACAGCTGAAGGGCTGGAAGCGCTGGCTCGTCGTGGCCGGCATGGCGCACCCGTCGTTCACCGACATCGGGCTCGTCGCCGAGCAACTCGGCCTCGACTTCGGCGCCACGACTCCGGCGGTGCGCGGCCAGGCGATCACCGCGGCGTACGTCCGCGCGTTCTTCGACCAGCACCTTCGCGGCAAGGCCCAGCCGCTGCTGGCGGAGCCGTCGTCTCAGTACCCCGAAGTCGGCTTCGCCAGGACGTCGACGCCCTACCTGCCCGCCCCGACCGGGGACCGGCCGGTCGGCAGCACGGCCCTCTACCTGAAGGACACCTCGCGGCCCGACCCGTGGGTGCCGTCGGTGCCCTACCGGGAGCTGATGGTCTCGCTGTTTTACCCGACGGCCTCGGCGAAGGGGCCCAAAGCGCAGTACCTGACGGCGGCCGAATCGGCGGCCTTGCTGACGGACAGCGGCTTGCCGCCGGACGTGCTCACCACGATGGTGACCCACTCCGTGGCCGACGCGCGGCCGTCCGGGCACGGGCTGCCCCTGATCGTGCTGTCACCCGGCTACACCAAGCCCCGCGCCACGCTCTCCGCGCTGGCCGAGGACCTGGCGAGCCACGGGTACGCCGTCGCGGTGGTCGGCCACACCTACGAAAACGCCGGCCAGAGCTTCCCCGACGGGCACTTCGCCGGGTGCGCGTCGTGCGAAGTCCCGCACCAGAGCGCGTTCTGGCAGAAGCTGGAGCTGGGCCGGGCGAAGGATGTGTCCTTCGTGCTGGACTCGCTGACGCGTTCCCGCTGGGCGAGCCTGATCGATCCGCAGCGGATCGGCATGGCCGGGCACTCCATGGGCGGCGCGAGCACCATCCCCGCGATGGTCGCCGACAACCGGATCAAGGCCGGGATCGACATCGACGGAAAGACCGAGCTCCCGCTCACCGCACCGGGGCTGTCGCGTCCGTTCATGTTCGTCAGCCACGAGCAGGTGCCGAAGTGCGCGCCGGGGAACGTGGAGTGGGAACGGGACTACGCGCAGATGACCGGGTGGAAGCGCTGGGTCGAGGTGGCGGGCACGCAGCACGCTTCGTTCACCGACGTGGGGCTGGTCGGGGACGAATTCGGCGCCGACTACGGCGCGAAGGGCACGGCGGTGCGGGCGCAGGAGATCACCCGGACGTACGTGAACGCGTTCTTCGACCAGCACCTGCGGGGCGAAGCGCGGCCGGTGCTCGATCAGCCGGGCTACCCGGAAGTCTCGTTCTGCCGGTGAACGGACACGGCGGAAGCGGCACTGGGGGTGCCGCTTCCGCCGTCTCTCAGTGGTCGAGGCCGAGGAACGAAATCGCGTACGCCAGCTGGCCGGTCATCGGCAGGGAGTGCCCGACGCCGGCGATGCTGACGCCCTCCACCGTCGCCTGGGTACTCGTGTTGCCGTACCGGGTGCGTGTCCACGACGACTGCGGGTGGTCGGTGAACGCCGGTGTCTGGCCCAACCCGTTCAGGTTGGTCCACTGCTTGATCTCTTCACCGAAGTTCGGGTACGACAGCGTGGTGTCGGTGGTGCCGTGCCACAGCTGCATCCGCGGGTAGCGGCCGGTGTAGCCCGGGTACATCGACCGGGCCAGGTCGCCCCACTGCTGGGCGGTCTTGATCGACTTCCCGCCCGAGCAGGTGCTGTTCCACAGCGAGCCGTTCGTGGTGGCGAAGCACCCGGCGGGCACGCCGGAGAACGCCGAACCGGCCGCGAACACGTCGGGGTACTCCGCCGCCAGCACGTTCGTCATCATCGCGCCGGAGGAGAACCCGCTGACGACGACCCGTGCCGGGTCGACGTTGTAGCGGGACTTGGCGTAGGAGACCATCGACATGATCCCGGTCGAGTCCCCTCCGCCGTTCCGCTTCAGCGCCTTCGGCGTCGACACGTCGAAGCACTTCTCGCTGCGGGTGGCCTCCGGCAGCACGATGACGTACCCGTACCGGTCGGCCGCGGTGACGTAGTCCTTGCCGTTCCAGCCGAACACCGAACTGGCCGAGCCACCGCAGTAGTGCACGAGCACGAGCAGCGCCGGCTTGGCCGCGACCCGGTCGGGCACGTAGACGTACATGTTCAGGTTCGTCGGGTTGGTGCCGAACCCGGTCACCCTGGTCAGCGAGGCCGCCTCGGCGGGCTGCGCGAAGCCGGCTGCCGTGACCACCAGCACCAGGGCCAGGAAAGCACGCAATATGCGTCTCATGTGAATTCTCCTTCTACGCGGCAGCGGATACGCGCGGATTGCCGATGCTTCCCGGGACGGACCGCAGGGCGCCGTACCAGACGGCGGCCATCTTGTCGTAGCCGCCGGCGTTCGGGTGGACGCCGTCGGTGAGGTCGGCGGCGGTGAGAGCGCTGTGCAGGTTCACCAGGTGCACGCGCTTGCCGCTGTTCACCTTGCTCTGCACGATTCCCGGTAGCGCGTTGTTGAACGTCCGCACGGCGGCGTCCCCGCTCGCCCAGCCGATCGGGATGAGCTGGGCGACGAACACGTCGGCGGCGGGCGCCGCCGCGGTGATGTGGTCGATCAGGGCGGACAGCCGGCCGGGCGCGCCCGCCACGTTGTAGTTCTGCAGGATGTCGTTGGTGCCGATGTGCAGCAGCACCGAGCGCGGGGTGTACCTCCGCAGCCAGCCGGTGATGTTCGCGTCGATCTGGTCGATGCGCCAGCCGGGGTGTCCTTCGTGGTCGTGGTCCCAGAGGCTGCCCGGCCCGTTGAACTGCGAGCCGACGAAGTCGTTGGTGTAGCGGCCGGCCGCCAGTCGTTGCCACAGGCCGATCCGGTAGCCGCCGGGCACGCCGGTCCCGTGGGTGATCGAGTCGCCGAGCGGCATGATCCGCACGCCGCCGTTCGACTCCGCCTCGGCGACGCCGGTCAGGCCGGTGACCACCAGTGCGAGGGCCGCCGCGGCGGCCAGCAATCGAGTTTTCATCGCCATTCCCTTCAGCAGTTCGAGTTCGTCTGGGTGAGCAGGCCGAGCCGCCAGGGCAGGCTGTTGTAGTCGCCTCCCGCCGCCGGGTTCTTGCCCTGGTAGAGGTACTGCAACCGGCACGGGTTGACCGGCAGCGTCTGGTCGTTGCCCGAGCGGAGCATTTCGCCGTGGCTGATGTCCTTCGTCCACTGTCCGGCGGGGAAGGTCACGTTGCCGGCCCTGGCGAAGGGGTTGCTCTCGCTGGCGGCCAGCTGGGTCCACGACCCGGCGATGCTCGACGACGTCCACGACCGGAAGTACCGGCGACCGTCGGACCCGATCGCCTCGATGAGCATCAGATACTGGTTCTGACCGGCGATCTTGTAGACGTTGCTGGCTTCGAACAGGTTGTTCTTGTTCGAGTCCTGCATCGCGATCACCGTGTTGCCGAAGCCGTTGGGGAAGTTCGCCAAGGTGGTCCGCGACCGGTACAGGTGCCCGTTGTCATCGGACGAGAACAGGTAGCAGTTGGCCGAGTCGCAGATGACCCACATGTCCACCCAGTACCCGGAGCCGATGTTCTGCCGGATGATGTCCGGCATCGCGCTGTAGAAGTTCTTCGGCGCGCTCCAGCCGTTGGGGTTGGAGATGTCGCTGTTGGTGGAGTACGCGGCGTTGCCGTTCTGGTAGACCAGGTACCACTTTCCCTGCGGCGCGAAGTAGAACACCTGCGGCGCCGCGCGGTAGCCCGTGCCGATCGCGGACTTGTCCAGGTAGTACTGGGTGGCCGAGCCGGCCTGCGACCAGTCGGAGAAGCTGAGGTACACGAGGTTGTAGCCCGCCGCGTTCGCGGTGCTGGCGAACACGTGGTACTTGCCGCCCGAGTAGACCACCGTGGGATCCTTGATCCCGGCGATGTTGTGCGTCGCGTCGGACTTGGGACTGATCAGCACACCGCTGGAGCTCCACCGGAAACTGCTCGGCAGGGCCTCGGCCGCCGCGTTCGCCGCGGGGGCGTTCAGCAAGGCGGCCAGCAGCACCGCGGCGATGGCCACGAAGTGCCGGATTCGAGGTTTCACGAGACCTCCCATGGGCAGGGAAAGGCGAGCCGGTGACGGCCGAAACTTTCGCCACCGGGCGGGGAAATCGACGGGGTTTCGAAACTTTCGCTATTCTGTTAGCGATAACATTCCGTTGGTGGCCACAGCTTAAACCTCGCGCCGTCCGATGACAACGGTCGATGACGAACCCATCACGCGCGGCAATGTTCATCGGTCCGATGTGGACGGTGCGGCCGACATCGATGACACGGCTCGCGGCTGGAAGCGCTTCCAACCGGCGTCAGTGCGCCAGCAGGGTGATGCCGCTGACGACGATCCAGGCGATCCAGCCGAGCCAGCCGGCCAGTCCCACCGGGCCGAGCCGGCTGGTGCCGTCGACGTTGTAGGGCGCGGCCGACGCCGAGGCGAACAACAGCGCGGCACCGGCGTACCCGAGGCAGGCGTGCCAGCCGGGGAAGAACCCCGCCGCCGCGGCCGTGCCGAACCGCAGCGCATTCACCCTCGAACGCGGCTGGTCGCCCGGGCAGGTCGAGCGCTGGTGGGGCGAGGCACTCGCCAGGGAACTGCTCGACCGGCCGTAAGCCACGATTTCCGGGGAAAGCGCCGGTCCGGCGCGGCCCGGCCGCCGGATTCACCGGGTTCTCCCAGAACCTCCCAGGAATCGGCCAGGCCGGCCGGGCACGCTCGCCGCATGACGACGATCGAGATACGGGGCCTGACCAAGCGGTACGGGCCCGACACCGTGGTGGACGACCTGTCGTTCACCGTCGAACCCGGGCAGGTGACCGGGTTCCTCGGCCCGAACGGCGCCGGCAAGTCCACGACCATGAAGATGATCGTCGGCCTGGCCGCGCCGACCCGGGGTTCGGTCACCATCGGCGGCCGCCGCTACGCCGACCTGCCCGTCCCGCTCACCGAGGTGGGCGCGCTGCTCGACGCCGGCGCCGTCCACGGCGGCCGGAAGGCGGCCGACCACCTGCTCGCGCTCGCGGTGAGCAACGGCCTCCCCCGGCGCCGGGTCGGCGAAGTGCTCGCCCGCACCGGGCTCGAAGGCGTGGCGGGCAAGCGGGCCGGTGGGTTCTCCCTCGGCATGCGGCAGCGTCTCGGCATCGCGGCGGCGCTGCTCGGCGACCCGCGGGTGCTGATCTTCGACGAACCGGTGAACGGGCTCGACCCCGAAGGGATCCGCTGGATCCGGGACTTCATGCGTTCCCTCGCCCGCGAAGGGCGGTCGGTGCTGGTGTCCAGCCACCTCATGAGCGAGATGGCGCAGACCGCCGACCACCTGGTCGTCATCGGCCGGGGACGGCTCATCGCCGACACGGCCATGGGCGAGCTGATGCGCGGCGAAGGCACCGTGCTCGTCCGCCCGGCCCACCCGGGGTTCGCGGTCCTGCTGACGGCCGCCGGCGCCACCGTGCGGGAGGGCGTCGAGTCGTCGTTCGTCGTCTCCGGCCTGACCAGCGAGGAGATCGGCAAACTCGCGGCCTACCACGGGATCGCGCTCGCCGAGCTCACCCCGCAGCGCGTCTCACTGGAGGACGCCTTCATGGAACTGACCAAGGACAGCGTCGAATACCAGGGAGCCACCGGATGAACTCGCCGACCTTCGCCTGCTCCGTCCGCGCGGAATGGATCAAGCTCCGCAGCCTGCGCTCGACGTGGTACACCCTGGCGTGCCTGTTCGCGGTCGGGCTCGGCATCACGGTCCTCACCATGAACGCCGCCGGGAAGGAGTACGCCGCGGAGCCGGCGGCCTGGGACCCGGCCGGCCGCAGCCTGACGTCGTACATCGTCGCCCAGCTGATCATCGGGGTGCTGGGCATCCTGGTCGTCACGTCGGAGTTCGCGACCGGCCTGATGCGGACGTCCCTGCTCGCCACGCCCCGCCGCCACCGGTTGCTGGCGGCCAAGGTGGTGGTGGCGGCCGCCGTCGCCGTGGTGGCGGGCCAGGTGCTGATGTTCGCCGCCTTCTTCGTCGGCCAGGCCGTCCTCGCCGGGCAGGGGCTGCCGCACGCCGGCCTCGGCGATCCCCGGGTGCTCTCCGCCGTGGCGGGCGGCGGGCTCTACCTCGCGGCGATCGCGCTGCTCGCGGCCGGCCTCGGCGCGCTCGTGCGCGCCACGGCGGGCGCGCTCGCCATCCTGGTGGGCATCGTCTTCCTGGTACCCGCGGTCGCGGCCTTGTTCCCCGCGTGGCTCCAAGATGTCTTCTTGTTCTGGCCGACGTTGGGCGCGGCCGCGGTCCTCAAGACGGTGCCCGATCCCGCTTTCCCGAACCCGTGGCTCAATCTCGGCGGGCTGTGCCTGGGCGTCGCCGGGGTGCTGGCCGCCGCGTTCGTGGCCTTCCGGCGCCGGGACGTCTGATGCGGGACGTGGTCCGTGGCGTCGCCGCCGCGGTGGCGGCCTTGCTGGCGACGGCTTTCGTGGCCGCGTCCGCCGTGCTGCTGCTGGGCGCGGACCGGTTCGGCAGTCCAGTTCGCCTGACGGCGGCGGTCGTGGCGCTGGCGGTGGGCGGCACGGCGGAGCTCGACGCGGCTCCGGCCGGCGGGCTGCCGGTCACCGTGCACGGCGTCGTCGACGTGATGCCGCTCGGTGTTTCCCTGGTGGGCGTGGTCGTCCTCGGGGCGTTGCTGCTGCGCCGCGGCCGGGACGGGCTGCCCGTCCGTGCCGCGGCGGCCGCCGCGGTCTTTCCGGCCGGGCTGGCCGCGCTCGCGTTCGCAGCACGAGGAAATCTCACCCTCCGGCTGCCGGAAGGGACTTCGGGCGCCGCGCTCGGCTGCGTGCGGGGGCCGAGCCTGCCGTTCCGCGCCGTTCCGAGCAGCCTCTCGGCCGCGTTCAGCGTGGAGGTCGCGCCGACAGCGGCCGCCGGGGCGATCTGGGTGCTCGTGGTCGCCGGAGTGTGCTGGGCGGCGCTGCGGTTCCGGGCCTTCGCGGCCGGACTCCGGGGCACGCTGATCGCGGTGGGCGCGCTGACCGCCGTCTGCCTGCTCGCCGCGGCAACGTTCGGCGGCGCCGCGGCGGCCGGGGGTGTCCTGCTCGTCCTGCCGCAGGTCGTGTCGGCCGTCCTGGTGCTCGGGCTGGGTGTGCCCATGACCCTCCCCTGCGGTGCCGGCCCCTCGCTCACCTGGGTGTCGGCGATCGTGCTGCTCGGCTGCGGCGTCGTCGTCGCCGCGCGGACGCGGCACCGTCCCGGCCGCCCCCTGCGCCGGGCCGCGGTCATCGCCGTCCGGCTCGCCTCGGCGGTGGGCGCGGTGCTGGCCGTCATGGCGCTGCTGTCCCGGGTTTCCCTCGAACTCAGCATCGCCGTGTTCAGCTTTCCGATCCCCGTCGTCGGCGCGAACCCGTTGCTCGCCTTGGCGGCCGGGCTCGCGGGCGGCGCGCTGGCGGGGTTCGCCGGGAGCCTGCTCGTCGACGGGTTCCGGAGCCGGTTCTCCGTATCCTCGCGGGCATGGAAGCGATGACGTCCCGCGGCGAGCGCCTGCTGGTCGTGGACGACGAAGCCACCGTCCGCGAACTGCTCTCCGCCGCGCTGCGCTTCGCCGGGTTCGAGGTGACCTCCGCGGCGACGGCCGTCGAAGCCGTCGCCGCGGCCACCGCGGAGCCGCCCGATCTGGTGCTGCTCGACGTCATGCTGCCGGACATGGACGGCTTCGAGGTCGTCCGGCGGCTGCGGGAGCGGCGGCCCGGCCACGGCGCGCCGGTGCCCGTCCTCTTCCTCACCGCGCGGGACCGTCAGGCCGACAAGGTCACCGGCCTTTCCCTCGGCGCCGACGACTACGTGACGAAGCCCTTCGACCTGGCCGAGCTGATCGCCCGGATCCGGGCGATCCTCCGCCGGACCGCGGGCCACCAGGCGGGCGTGCTGACGGCCGGCACGCTCGCCCTCGACGCCGAGGGGCACCAGGTGACGCGGGCGGGGCGCGCCGTGCGCGTGTCCGCGACCGAGTTCCGGTTGCTGCGGTACCTGATGGAGAACGCCGGGCGCGTGGTGTCGAAGGCGCAGATCCTCGACCGGGTGTGGCGCGACGACTTCGGCGGGGACGCCGGCATCGTCGACACCTACATCTCCTATCTGCGAAGGAAAGTCGACACCGAAGAGCCCAAGCTCATCCACACCGTGCACGGGGTGGGTTACGTGCTGCGGGAGCCACGGCGGTGAGCCGGCTCTCGCTGCGGGCCAGGCTGCTGCTGCTCACCGCGGGCCTCCTGCTGGCCGGGCTGGCGCTCGGCGGCGCGGTCGTCTCCGACCAGGTCGAGCGCTACCAGCTCGACCGCCTCGACGGCCGGCTCCGGTCGCTGACCGAGCTCATCTCGCGCGTCTCGGCCACCGGGCCGCCTCGCCTCGAGAACACCTCCGCGCGCCCCGAACTACTCGACCCCGCCCTCGAGCTGTTCGGCACGCCGTACCTGGTGTACCTGGACGCCGGCGGCACGCCGGCGGCACGCCGGCGGGCGGCATCCACTCCTCGCGGCTGGACGGCACCACACTGCCGTCCCTCGACGCGCTGCGCACGGTGCCCGCCGACGGGACCGCGGTGAACCTGACGGCCGGCGACGAACGCTGGCGGGCCGTCGCGCGGCCGACCGTCGGCTGGGGCGGGACGGTGCTCGCGGCCGCGCCGCGCACCGAAGCCGACGCCACCGTCGCCCAGCTCCGGTCGAGCAGCCTGATCAGCGGCGCCGTACTGCTCGTCCTGCTGACCGCGGCCGGCTGGTTCGCCCTCGGCCGTGGCCTGCGGCCGCTGCGCCGGATCGAGCAGACGGCGGCCGCGATCGCCGACGGCGACCTCACCCGGCGCGTCCCCGGCCTCGCGCCGCCCGGCACGGAGATCGGGCACCTCGCGGCGTCGCTCAACACGATGCTCGGCCAGCTCGAACGGGCCTTCGCCGACCGGGCCGCGTCCGAGGCCCGGATGCGCGCGTTCGTCTCGGACGTCAGCCACGAGCTGCGCACGCCGCTGTTCGGCATCAAGGGGTCCACGGAGCTCTACCGGATGGGCGCGCTGCCGTCACCGTCCGATGTGGACGAAGCGATGCGCCGCATCGAGCGCGAGGCCACCCGGCTCACCAGCCTCACCGAGGACCTGCTGCTGCTCGCCCAGCTCGACGAGGCACCCGAAAGCCAGCTGGACCGGGCGCCGATGGACCTGCGCACGCTGGCCGGCGACGCCCGCCACGACCTGCGGGCCCTCGACCCGGCGCGCCCGATCTCCCTGACCGGCCCGGGCGGCACGGGCCTGCCGGGCCCGGCCCCGGTCGACGCCGACGAGGCGCGGCTGCGGCAGGTCGTCACCAACCTCGTGGGCAACGCGGCCGCGCACACCCCACCGGGCACCCCGGTCCGCATCGGCGTCGGCACGGTGGCGGGTCGCGCGGTGCTCGAAGTGGCCGACGAAGGCCCGGGGATGGCGGCCGAGCAGGCGAGCCGCGTCTTCGACCGCTTCTACCGAGCCGACCGCGCCCGGACCCGTTCGCCGGGCGCCGACGCGGGCCTGGGACTGGCGATCGCCCGCTCACTGGCCCACGCCCATGGCGGCGACGTCGAGCTCGAGACGGCGCTCGGTGCGGGTGCCTGCTTCCGGCTGACACTGCCGTTGCCGTTGCCGGACTAGGGCCGGCGATCGATTTCGGTGGGTTCGTCGGTGTCTGTCGCTCGACCACAGCCGTGAATGGCACATTGAGGGTGTGAGATGTCGAGGAATTATGGCTAAGAGGAGGGGGGGTAA
>NZ_JBFBBN010000034.1:19590-107263 GCF_040682715.1 Amycolatopsis sp. NPDC051128
CCGCGCCGCCCCAGTGCGTTTTTTGTATTTTGGTCATATAACGTGCCCCAATTTTCCCAACCCCCGCCCTTCCGTTACCGCTTGTGCGGCAGAGGAATCCTTAACTACCGTGTGAACCCGGACGGCGCGGTCCGGGAACTCGTGCCGGTGCCGATGTGTTCCCGGTGCGCGCGGCCGGTTGTCGAACAGGTCCGTGAGCCGCTTCTGCTCGCGGCCCTTCGCGTCGTGAGTTTCGTCGTCGTAGCTCGTCTTCGCGCGCTTCGGCGGCCGAGGGCCTGACGAACCGGGCGGCAACGCCGGATTGCTCCGCGGCGGCCGATTGCCGCCGCCGCTTCCCCTCGCCTGGCAGGGCGTGATCCCGGTGAGGCCGAGCGGATCGACCTCGCGGGTCGGGTTGGCCACGTACGCCAGCGAATCCGGCGCCGGGGCAAGGCCGAGCGGGTCGTGGCTCAGGTAGCGGCCCGTCTCCGGGTCGTAGTAGCGGTGGAAGTTGTAGTGCAGCCCCGTTTCCCGGTCGTGGTACTGCCCGGGGAACCGCAGCGGCGTCCAGGCCCGCGACGGCTCGTCGGCGACCTTGCCCCACAGCGTGGTGCGCGGGTGCCAGGCGACTTCGCCCGCCTCGTCGACGAGCTCGGCCGGGGTGCCGACCAGGTCGGTGACGATCGTGTGGAACCGGTCGCCGGTCGCCCACCGCTCGGTCTGCGCGACCGGCCGGCCGGCGCCGGGTTCCCGGTCCCACACGACGGTCGTCGTGGCGAGACGCTCCTCGGCCAGGTCGGTGCCGTCCCAGGTGAAGCCGATCCGCTCGGCGACCTGCCCGCCGCCGTGGAGCCGCAGCTTCGCGATCCGGCGCCCGAGCGCGTCGTACTGGTACACCCACCGGACGCCGTCCGGAGCGCCGACCGCGGTGAGCCGGTCGTCGGAATTCCAGTGGTAGTGCCAAGTCCGGCCGTGCCGCCGCCGCTCGACCGTGCGGCCGAGTGCGTCGTGCCGGTAGACCGTGTCCCCGGCGGCGGTCAGCAACGTGCCCTGGTACCGGCGCGGCCCGACCGCCGCGTCCGGCCCGGCGGGCCAGCAGGCGTGCGCCAGGGCGCCGGACGCGGTGTAGGCGTAGTCCTCCCGCCACGCGGGCCCGGTCACCGAGCACACCCGCCCGGTGACGTCGACCTCCAGCGCCCGCGGCCCGGACAACGCGTCGGTGACCGCGGCGAGATGGCCGTCCGGCAGGTAGGCGTACTCCCGCCGCTGGGTGGTCCGTTCGCCGCTGAGCACCGCCTGCCCGAGCAGCCGGTCCTGCGGGTCCCACCACTGGCGCAGTTCCGTGTGCCCGACCCGCCGGGACAGTTCGCGGCCGCCCTGGTCGTAGGTGAACTGCAGGAGCCGCGCGCCGGTGCGCAGCGCGACCGGGTGGCCCGCCGCGTCGTAGGTGACGACCGCGTGCCCGCCCGACGGCGTCCGCCGGACGGTCCGGCGGCCGAGCGCGTCGTACTCCGAGCGCACCACGCGGCCGTTGACCGACTCCGCCACCACCCGGCCGAGCGGGTCGAGGGTGAAGGTGACTTCGGCGTCGGCGTTGCGTGCCGAGATCATCCGGTCCGCGCCGTCGTAGGCGAAGACGGCCACGTCGGGGCCCGCGCGGCGGGTGACGACCCGGCCGAGCACGTCGCGTTCGAGCCGGACGCTTTCCCCGTCGCCCCGGTCGATCCGCACGAGGTCGCCCGCGGCGTCGTAGCCGTACCGCGTGGTGCGGCCGTTGAAGTCGGTCTCGGAGCCGAGGTGGCCGGCCGCGTCGTAGGTGTAGCGCCACACCAGGCCCAGCTCGTTGGTCACCGCCACGAGCCGCAGTTCGGTGTCGTAGGCGTACCCGAGCCGGTGCCCGCCGGGTCCGGTCTCGGCGGCCGGCAGGTCGAACGGCCCGAACTCGGTCCGGCTGACCAGGCCGCGCGCGTCGACGGTCTCCGCCGCCACGCCCGGATCGGCGTCGGTCCACCGCCAGGTCGCGCCGTCCGGGCCGATCCGCTCCCGCAGGTCCCCGCCGGGCGTCCAGCGCAGCCTGGTGACGGCGCCGAGCGGATCGGTGATCGTGGCGACCCGGCCGAAGCCGTCGTACTCGTAGCGGGTCACGGCGCCGAGCGGATCGGTGACCGCGACCGGCAGCCCGGCCGCGTTGTTCTCGAACCGGGTGACGCCGCCGAGCGCGTCGGTGACGGTGGCGATGGTGCCCGCCTCGTCGTACCCGTACTCCGTGACCGCGCCCAGCGGGTCGACGGTGCGCACGAGCTTGCCGCGCGGGTCGTACTCCCGCCGCCAGACCGCCCCGTCGGGCCCCGTCCGCAGCACCGGCCGGCCGTGTTCGTCGTACTCGGAGATCGCGACGCCGCCGTCCGGCCGGGTCACGCGCACGACGTTGCCCGCTTCGTCGAGCTCGTACGTCGTGGTGCGGCCCAGCGCGTCCGTCCGGCCGAGCACCCGGCCGTACGCGTCGAGGTCCACTGTGGACGTGTGGCCGAGGGGATCGGTCTCGGCCACCACCCGCAGGCGTTCGTCGAGCTGGTAACGGGTGGTTCCGCCGAGCGAATCCGTGAGCAGCGTGACGCGGTTGTCCCGGTCGTACGCCAGCGTGCAGTCGAGGTAGCCGCCGGTCCCTCCGGCGCGGACGCACCGGCCGAGCGCGTCGAAGTCGTAGCGATACCACCGGCCGGCGCAGTCCTCCCAGCGGACGATCCGGCCGTCGGCGTCGTAGGTGAACGTGGTGGGGACGCCGCGGGCGTCGACCACCTCGGTCAGCCGCCGCCGCGCGTCGTAGGTGTAGCGGGCGAGCGGGGTTTCCCCGTCCGGCAGGCGAAGCGCGGTCACCAGCCCGGCCGCGGTCTCCACCAGCAGCCGGTAACCACCGGAGTGCCGCAGCTCGGCGGGCAGCCCCGCGGCGTCGTAGCCGATCACGACGTGGTTGCCGTCCCCGTCGCCGAGCGCGCGCAACGGCATCGTGTGCCCGTCGCCCTCGCCGAAAAACAGCAGCCGCTCGGTGGCCGGATCGCCGACGACGTAGCCGCCCGCGTCCCGCCAGAGCCGTAGCCGGGGCCCGGTTTCCGGGAACACGGGGGCGTCGCCGGCCGGCACCGGGAAGGTCAGCAGCGTTCCGTCGGCCAGCGCCAGGTGCAGCCCGCCCGGCTCGGCCTCCAGCCGCTGGTCGAGCGTCGACGCCCAGGACGGCCCGAAGAGGCGGCCGAACCGGTAGGACGAGACGTGGGTGCGCGACACCACGAGCGGCAGGACTCCGGCGAACTCGACGTCGTCCTGGGTCAGGACCATCCAGCCGGTGGCGACGTCGATCGGGTCGGCGCAGAACGTGCGGTCGGCGACCGGGACGTCGTGTTCGGCGGGGTTGCCGCGGTCCTTCAGCGACCGCGTTCCCGGCACCGAGGACGGCGTGGTCGTGCCGGACGGCACCGGACGCTCCGCCATCGCTGCCCCCTTCCGCGGGCCTCGTCGCCGGCGAGGACTCCCCACCATCGCGCTGAACAGCCGCAGGAGCTAGAGCGGCCCGGACCCGGGCAACCTAAGGCAAATGGTCGCATGACCCAAACCGCGCCGAAGCCGGGCTCCGCGTCGACCACCCGATCTCGCGGCGACACCGCACGAACAGGTGAAACGGCCTCCGCGCGGGTATCTGGAAGGCATGCCCGTCCTCCGGCCCACCCCGTTCCAGTGGCTCCGGTACGTCTACGGCGGCCGGCTGCCGGACGCCTACCGGGAGTGGGTGCTCCACGACGCCACGGCGAAGACGTGGATCCTGCGGTTCGCCCTGCGGATCGTCTTCGAGGCACTGCCGTGGCTGGTGGCGGCGTTCGTCCTGGCGACGCTGGCACGCCGCTGCCGACCGGCGCCGTGCTCGCCCTGAGCCTCGGCCTGAGCCTGTTCTTCACGTTGACCAGCGCGGACGGCGTCAGGGTCCGTGAATGTCGCATTGAGGGACTCTGAGTCCCTCAATGCGACATTCACGGCTTTCAAGCCGAGCCCGCA
The DNA here is from genome assembly GCF_040682715.1 of Amycolatopsis sp. NPDC051128. Taxonomy (NCBI): domain Bacteria; kingdom Bacillati; phylum Actinomycetota; class Actinomycetes; order Pseudonocardiales; family Pseudonocardiaceae; genus Amycolatopsis; species Amycolatopsis sp. NPDC051128. The sequence continues at coordinate 23,614 of NZ_JBFBBN010000034.1, forward strand.
CGCACGTCCTCCATTGCCGGTGAGGTCGGGCATCGGGCACGAACCCGACGTCCACAAAGGACGTCGCGCTGCACGATCACCGAAGGATTGACAAGATCAAGAACGCACCCCTAGGCTCCGCTCACCAGTGGGAAATAACCCACTGCCCATGAACTGGGTGGAAAATTTTCTGGGAGGCGGGACAGTGAAATTCAGCAGGATCTTCGGTGCCGCGGCCGCGGCGGCGGCCCTTTCGGTCGCGATCGCCCCGGCGGCCTCGGCCGACACCGTGGTCACCAAGGACAACGTGGAGATGGTCATCTTCGGCAGCGGCTACCACGTCGACAAGGTCACGATCCACGGCATCCCGGAGCCGCAGGGACCGGCGCAGTACGAGTTCATCTACTCCGCGACGACGTCGCCGACCAAGACGTACACGATGATCTGCGGCGGCAGCAGCACGGGCAGCAGCTGCCTCCACCAGTTCAAGATCAACGCCACGTACGCGCACGGCGTCGGCATCAAGAGCTGCGGCCAGCTCAAGCGCCTCGACAACAACCAGAGCCTGGGTGTCGCCTGCAAGTCCTGGTGACCGAAACCGGGCGGCGCCGCACGAAGCGGCGCCGCCCGGTGGGAGCTACAGCTTCCCGCCCGCGACCGGCGGCATGTCGGGCGCGTCCTCGACCTCCGTGGCCGACTCGCGGTAGAGGTGGTTCTCGACCTCGAACAGGTTGTCGCCGGCCCGTTCGACGACCGTGCGCAGCGTCGACATCTGGGCGACTTCCTCCACCTGTTCCCCGAGGAACCAGTGCACGAACTGCTCGCCGAGGTAGTCCTCTTCGGCCCGCGCGGCCTTCGCCATCGCCTCGATGTCGGCGGTGACCGCGCGTTCCTGGTCCAGGGCCAGCGAAATCGCTTCGTGCACGCTCGAGAAGTCGTTCCGGACGTCGCCGCTGCCCGGGATCGCCACCGGCTGGTCGCGGTCGAGCAGGTACCGCACCATCGCCAGCGCGTGGTTGCGTTCTTCGATCGCCTGCCGGTAGAAGCGCTTGGCCAGCCGCGGCAGGTCGCGCGCGTCGAACCAGACGGCCATGGCGATGTACTGCTGGGCGGCGGTGAACTCGTGCCGGATCTGGGCCTGCAGGAGTCCGGTGAACTTCGTGGGCTGCTCGGGCTGAGTTTTGGCCATGCCCCAAGGTACGACGGGCCGGCGGCGGTGACATCCCCGCGCGGGACGCGGATCTACGATCGGCTCGTGACTCCCGCACCCGGCCTGCCCGACCTGTCCTGCACCGTCACCTGCGTGACCGGCGCTTCCGGCGCGATCGGCCGCGGGATCGCCGCGCGGTTCGCCGAAGCGGGCAGCGCGGTGGCCGTGCACCACCGCCGTCCCGGCGCCGCCGACGACGTCGTCGCGGCGATCGAGGCGGCGGGCGGCCGGGCCCGCGCGTTCGCGGCCGAACTCACCGACGACCGCGCCTGCCACGCGCTGCTCGACGCCGTCGCGACCTGGGGCGGACGGCTCGACGCACTGGTGAACAACGCCGGGACCCAGCCGGTCGAAGCCCTCCCGGACCTGTCGGCCGACCACTGGCGGGCGATGCTCGACGCCACCCTGACCAGCGCGTTCTCCTGCACCCAGGCGGCGGCCCGGCTGCTGCGCGACGGCGGGAGCGTCACGCACATCGCGTCGATCGAAGCCCGCCAACCCGCGCCCGGGCACGTCCACTACAGCGCGGCCAAGGCGGCACTGGTGATGCACGCCCGCGGGGCGGCGCTGGAGTACGGGCCGCGCGGGATCCGCGTCAACACGGTGTCGCCCGGCCTGATCGACCGCCCGGGCCTCGCGCGCGACTGGCCCGACGGCGTCGGGCGCTGGCACCGCGCCGCGCCGCTGGGCCGGCTGGGCACCCCGGCCGACGTCGGCAACGCGTGTGTGTTCCTGGCTTCCCCGCTGGCCGCCTGGATCACCGGCCACGACCTCGTCGTCGACGGCGGCGTCACCGCCCGCCCGACCTGGTGACGCCTGCTAGAGTGGAACGTGTTCTAGTTCCGGGCCCGGGGAGCGCGATGTCCGAAAATCCGTTTCCGGTCGTCGACGGCGTCCCGCCCGGGCGGGCGCTGCTCGGCGCCCGGATCCGCGAGCTGATCGAAGCTTCCGTGCGCGTGCGCGACGACGAGGCCGACCTGGTCGCCGCGGCCGGCCGGGTCGAAGCGGTCACCGAAGCCCTGCGCGCCGCGGGCGGCGCGGCTCCGTTGCTGCTGGCCGCCCTCGAAGGCGGTGGCCACCTGAGCATCAACAATCCGCTCGAAGGGCCCGGGAACCCGCTGGCGCCACCGTTGTCGTGGGTGCGCGTCGGCGCGGACTCGGTGTGTGCCGAAGTCCTCCTCGGCGCGGCCCACGAAGGACCGCCGGGGCGCGTGCACGGCGGCTGGGTGGCGGCGGTCCTGGACCACGTGCTGGGCCGCGCGACCGCGGCGGCCGGCTACCCCGGGATGACGGCCTCCCTGACGGTCGACTACCACCACGGCACGCCGTACGCGGTGCCGCTCACCGCGGAAGGCCGCCTCGTGCGCCGGGACGGTCGCAAGCTCCACGCCACGGGGACGCTGAAGGCGGGCGACGTCGTCTGCGCGACGGCGACGGCGATCCTCGTCCACTTCAGCGCCGGCCGGTTCCCGGTGTCCGCCTCCGGACGTGGTGGATGACCGCGCGGCTCACGGGACCACCGTCGTGTGCCGGGGTGCCTCGGAGCTCGCCGAGGCCATCAGGACCGCGCAGATCGGGACCGCCATCGCCAGCGCCGCCAGCACGAACACCGGGAACAGGAACGAGAACACCTCCGTGCCGGACGGGTCGGGCGCGCCCGGGTCGAGGTGCAGGCGGACCGCCGCCATGCCCGTGTAGTGCATGCCCGTGACCGCCGCGCCCATCACCAGGCCCGCCGCCATCCGCGGCAGGAGCTTGTCCAGGCCGACCGTGAACCAGAGCGCCGCCGTCGCCGCGACGACCGCGATCACCACCGAGAGCACCACCAGCGTCGGGTCGTAGCCGATCGTGCCCTTGACCTGGACCGCCCACATCCCGGTGTAGTGCATGACGTTCACGGCGAGCCCGGTCAGCAGGCCGCCGAGCAGCAGCCGCTTCCAGGCGAACCGGTTGCGGACGCCGAAGACCAGCAGGCCGAAGAACACCGCCACCACCGACAGAACCGCCGACAGCGCGGTGCGGAGGATGTCGTACCGCACCGGCAGCCCGGGCGTCGAAAAGCCGAGCATGGCGATGAAGTGCATGACCCAGATGCCGACCCCGCCGATGGACACGGCCGCGAGTCCGAGCCACATCAGCCGGGTGCGGGGGTGGTCCGTGGAGCGCGCCTGCAGGGTGCAGGCGAGCCCGAGGGCGCAGCCCACGACGGAGGTCAGGTAGGCGAGCACGACGAGCCAGTCGCCCATCGCGAAATCTTCGTGGTCCATGGGCATGTTCGTGCTCCTGTCAGGCTTTGCGCTGGTGCGGTGCGTGCAACTCGGCCAAGGCGTGCTCGGCCGCGGCGATGAGGGTCTGCTTCGTCGACTCCGGCGACCGTGCGTCGCAGGCGATCACCTGGACCGACGCCGGGATCTTGAGGGCTTCGCGCACCTGGTCGGGCGCGTGCTGGCGGGTGTCCTGGAACTGGTTGATGGCCACCAGGAACGGCATGCCGCGCGACTCGAAGAAGTCGATCGGCGCGAAGCAGTCCGCCAGGCGGCGCGTGTCGACCAGGACGATCGCCGCCACGGCGCCGCAGACGAGGTCGTCCCACATGAACCAGAACCGGTGCTGGCCCGGCGTGCCGAACACGTAGAGCACCAGGTCGTCGGCCAGGGTGAGCCGGCCGAAGTCCATCGCGACCGTGGTGGCGACCTTCCCCGGCACCGCTTCGGTCCGGTCCACGCCGACGGCCGCGGTCGTCATCAGCGCCTCGGTGCGCAGCGGGTTGATTTCCGATACGGCGCCGACGAAGGTCGTCTTGCCCGCCCCGAACCCGCCGGCCACCACGATCTTGGCCGAGGTGATCCTCCGTTCGGCGGTCATCGGCGGACCCGCGTCCGCGATCGGCCGGCCGTCGCGGGTTTCCCGGGGCCGTTTTGCCAGGCCGTCACCGTTCACCAACGCTCCATCAAAGTGCGCGTAGTCCACTGAGGACCCTTTCGAGCAGGTCGTTCCGTTCGTCCCAGGAGGCGTCCGCGGTGAGGGTGTCGCGGATCGACACCTGGCCGGCGATGAGCAGGTCACCGATCAGCACCCTGGCCACGCCCAGCGGCACGCCCAGGTGGGCCCCGACCTCCGCCACCGAGCGCTGGTGCAGGCACAGCTGCGTCACCACGGCCAGCGGGTTGGTGGGGCTGTAGGGCGCCGTGCGGCCCTCCGCCGTCGTTTCCACGAGGGCTTCCACCGCCAGGTCGACCCTCGGCCGGGTCCGGCCGGCGGTCCAGGCGTAAGGGCGGGCCAGCGACGCCGCGTGCCGCCCGCCTTCGCGTCGCCGGCCTTCGGTCACCGGCTCGCTCCCGGGGAAGCCGTGGGCCGCGCCGGCGTCTCGACCATCTTCCCGACCCGGTCGACGAGCAAGGTCATCTCGTAGCCGACCAGCCCGATGTCGCAGCCGGGATTGGCCAGCACCACCAGGTTGGAGCCGTCGCCGACGTTCATCAGCATGAGGAAGCCCTGCTCCATCTCGATCACCGACTGCACGACCCGGCCCGCGGTGAACAGGTCGGCGGTGCCGAGCGCGAGGCTCGAAAGACCGGACGCGATCGCCGAAAGCTGGTCGGCCCGGTCGCGGGGCAGGCTTTCGTTCGCCGCCACGAGCAGGCCGTCCGCCGAGACGAGCGCGGCGTGCGCGACACCGGGGACCTCCTGGGTGAACGCCGACACCAGCCAGTTCCGGGACTGGTCGATCACTTCCGTTCCTTCCTGCCGGGCGTTCGTCACTGCTGCTCCGCCTTCGGATCGGCCGCGACCCGGTGGCGGGCCGCGCGCATACCGCTGTAGTGCCGGGAAAGGTTGTTGCGCACCGCGGCGGGGTCGCGGAACGACGGGGCCGGCTGCGGCGGTTGCCGCGGGGCGACCGAGCCCGGCGCGAGCTGGGCGCCGGGCTGCCGGGTCGGCAGGCCCGAGTCGGTGAACTCGAGGTCGTCCAAGGTGCCGACCGCGGCTTCCGCGGCCTGCCGGACCTCGTCGGCCGGGGTCGCCCAGCCATCGGGCTCGGGCTGCGCGGGTCGCGCGGGCGTGTCGGCGAACCAGTGCGAAAGCATCTGGTCGAAGATCGGGGTCGGCAGCGGCGTGTGCTCCACGACAGTCGCGGCGGGCGGCGGCAAGGGGGCGGGTTCTTCGACGGGCCACCGGGGTTCGAGTTCGTGCCGGGCGGCGCCGTTGACCGTCGGGTGCGGCGCGAGCGAGCCGGGCCGCGGCGGCAGGTCGACCAGGATCAGCACGCCGGGGACGTGCACGCTGGCGGTGATGCCGGCGCTCGCGGTCCGCGTGGTCGTCGGCCGCAGCCGCACGGTGATCCCGTGGGAGGCGGCCAGCCTGCTCACCACGAACAGGCCCATCCGGCGGGTGGTCTCCGGGCTCACCGCGGCGCCGGCGGCCAGCCGCGCGTTCGCCGCGTCGAGGTCCTCGCGGCTCATGCCGAGCCCGACGTCGACGACCTCGATCAGCACGCCGCCGTCGAACCCGCGGTCGGCGGTGAGCACGACCTGCTCGTCCGGCGGCGACGACCGGATGGCGTTCTCCAGCAGCTCGGCGAGGATGTGCACGACGTCGGCCGCGGCTTCGGACTGCACCGATCCGCGCGGCGCGTTGCCGAGCGCGACCCGCTGGTAGTCCTTGACCTCCGAAGTCGCCGCGCGCAGCAGCTCCACCGTCGGGACCGGGCCGACATCCCGCCGCACCGGACGGCCGCCCGCGAGAACCTGCAGGTTCTCGCCGTTGCGCCGCAGCCGGGTCGCGATGTGGTCGATCTGGAACAGCTCGGACAGTCGCTGGGGGTCCTGTTCGTCGGCTTCGAGATCATCGATCACCGACAGCTGCAGCTCAACCAGCGACTGGCTGCGGCGCGACAGCGTCATGAACATCTCGCTGACCTGGATGCGCATCTCGGCCTGCTCGCCGACGGCCAGCCGCACCGCCTGCCGGTGCATGTCGTCGAAGGCACGGGCGAGCTGGCCGATCTCCTCCTCGGAGTCGACCGGGATCGGCTGCGTCGTCCGCCAGTCGACGTTTTCGCCGTCCCGGATGCGTTCGATCGTGTCGGGCAGCCGCCGGCGCGCGGTGTCGAGCGCGGCGGAGTGCAGCCGCCGGATCGGGGCGACCACCGACCGGGCCACGGCGAGCGCGATGGCGAGGGCGCCCAGCAGGGACGCGAGCACCAGCGCGGCGTCGCGCAGCGCGTCGGACCGGGCGCGGTTGGTCTGCACCCCGACCGCGTCCGAAAGCGTTTTCACCTGCTCGGCGAGGATGGTTCCGAGCACGGCGCGCTTCGCCGCGGAGCCGCCGGCGCCGGGACTGGTCGCCGCGGCGAACCGGGCGGCCGCCGCGCCGGCGGGCAAGGAGCGGCGGAGCTGGCCGGTGAGCACGGTTTCTTCGGCCGCGGCGCGCCCGGCGGCGTCCTCGGCCCGGCCCGTCAGCGCTTCCTGGCCGGCGAGACTGGCCCTCAGCTGCACGAAGGCTTTCGTGATGGCCGCCGAAGCGTCAAGATCGGGGTTCCCGGCCTGGCCGGCGATGGCGGGGATCAATTCGCTGAGGGCGACGACGAAGTCGTGGTAGGCGGCGGTTTTTCCGGCCGGGGAACCGGTCTGCTGCCGCAGGTCGGCCAATTTCCCCAGCTGATCTTCCAATGTGCGCGACAACTCGGGGGTGAGCTGCGCGAATGCGGCGTCGTGGCGGACGGAAGCGGTTTTCGCGTCGACCGCGGCGGTTTGGGCGGCTGCGCCGTCGTGGATCATCTCGTCGTCGACGAGGCCGCCGAGTTCGGAAATCCCTTGCACGACCGGCATTTGGTCCCGGACGGCGCTGAGGCCGCCCGCCTGGGCCAGCTCGGCCTGCACGCGCCCGCCGGCCAGCAGGAGCGCGACCAGTACGGGCAACAGCAGTACGACGGAGATCTTGGTGCGCAACCGCCAGGTCCCGGGATTCCAGGACGCGGCGGAACGACGGCGAACGGGTTCGTCTTCTTTCATCGGTGGCGTGGCTCGATTCGACCGGTGGCCCGAGAACGATTTCTGGTTCCGTTTCCACGGAATTCAGGCGGAGACGTAACTCCGGTGACCGTGGTGTTGTCAAGGAATGCCGGTTGTTTCCCCCGTACGCACCAGCTACACAGGGTGAGCTTCCACGACGGGGCTTTTTATCCTCGCAGAGGGTGAACGAGAGCCCAGGATCGCACCCGATCGTGTACCGCGTGCGTGATTTTCGGCCCGGAGCGGATCAGCTCGCACAGGCGGCGCGCCGGGCACGGACCGTGGCCGACGTGGAACGAGCGGGTCCCCGACCCCGCATGCGGGGACCCGCTCGCCGGCCGAGCCGGCGGTCAGGATGTCCCGCCGGCCCGGCAGCTGGGCCGACAGCCGATGGCTGTCGCGCTGGAAGATGGACCGAAGTTAGAAGGGACGGCTTCTCCTTCGCTTCCATCGGCTCCCCCCGGTACCGAAAGTCACCAACCGCGACGACAGCACCGCGATCCGTGGCCGAGCCTGGCCGGGCCACTGACCTGACAAGCGCCCCAATGTGGCGTTCGGTGCGTCCAGCGCACCCAATGTGGCGTTCGGTGCGTTGGACGCAACCAACGCCACATTGGGGCGCTTCAGAGCCGGGCCAGCACCCGGGCCTGGCGTTCGATCGACGGCGGTCCGGCCGCCGGGCGTCAGGCCCTCCTCGCACAGGCGCCGCGCTTCCACCCGGCAGCCCAGCCCGGCTTGGGCATGGCCAGCGCCGGCAGGCATGGCATCTCGATCAGCCGCAGCCCACCCTTCCGCGCCGGCTCGAGGGCTCCGTGCCCCTGGGCCGCCTGCGCGCGCCCCTCTCGTCGAGCCGAACCGTGCCAGCGGCGCGAGAGCACCGTCAACCGGCCCGAAAACGTTTCGGACCGGCCCGAAACATGCCCTGACGGCCGCGAACCGGGTAACCGCTGTGACGTCGGTCCGAGGCCTGCGAAAACCCGTCCGACCACGGCTACTCTCAGTCGGGAAAGGGGTGCGCCGACGTTGTTGAAAATTCACTTCACGGAAGCGGACCTGGCGAAAGTGACCATCGCCGGTGACGCCGATCCGATGTGGGAGTTGCTGATGAGCAGCTACCGGATCCGGCGGCCGGAGGGCGAGCCGTTCTTCGGCCGGTGGCGCCGGGGGTCACGCTCCGCAGTCCCGCTCTCGGGGCGGCTGCTGATGTCCGCCGTCCCGCCGTACGGCTACTGCCCGGACTTCCTCACCCCGGCCGGGGCCAGCACGATCGACGAAGGCGTCTCGGCGGTGCTCGAAACCCCGGAACCGACGCTGGCCGCCGACGTCGCCGAGCTCGCGGCGCAGGGCACCCGCGTCCCGCCGTGGATGCGCCGCCTCGCCGACGGCGAGCCCCGGGAACTGCGGCGGCTCGGCACGGCGCTGCACGACTACTACCGGCAGTGCGTCGCCCCGGACTGGCCGACGGTGCGCCGCGCGGTCGCCCGCGACCGCCGCCGGCTGCAGTCGGCCCTGGAGCGCGGCGGGCCCCAGCTGCTGCTCTCGACGGTGCACCCGGACATCACGTGGTCCCCGCCGGTGCTGCGGGTGCGCTTCCCGATCGAGCAGGAGCTGCACCTGGACGGCCGCGGGCTCCGGCTGATCCCGACGTTCTTCGCGCACGGCATGCCGACCACGTACAAGGACCCGGGCCTCCCGCCGGTGCTGGTCTACTCGATCGACCACACGCGCTTCGACAGCGACGCCGAGCCCGGCCCGTCACTGGCCGCGCTGCTGGGCCACACGCGGGCCCGGGTGCTCATGACGGTGGCGATCACCCGGTGCAACACGAGCGAACTGGCCGAGCTGACGGGTGTTTCGCTGGCGACGGCCAGCCAGCACGCGTCGGTCCTGCGGGCGAGCGGGCTGATCACCAGCACGCGGTCCGGCAAGTCGCAGATCCACGAGATCACCCCGCTGGGCCTGGGCGTCATCCGCGCCAGCTGACCTGGTCGCTGCCCCGGCGTACCCGCTCGGCCGGGTGCCGCACCGCCGGGCGGGCGTCGTGTTAGCCTGTCGCCGTGCAGCGCCTGATGATGTCCTCGCGACTCGTAACCCGGCGCGCCGGCTGAACCAGGTCGCCGGCGCGCGGCGTCGACGACCGCGGATTCGCGGCACCTTCTCGGGACCTGGCCCCGGCCCATCCCGTTTCTCACCGTGGAGATCCGCCATGTCCAGTCCCACGTCCTTCGCCGTCCCGGCTCCCCGCTCGGCGCTGCTGCTGCGGCGCCGGATCGCCACCTACTTCGTCGGCGGCGTCGAGGAGGTCGCCGGCCTCGTCGGCGCGCTGGCTCAGGACGGCCGCCTAGTGCACGAGCTGTCCGTCGACATCCGGGACGGCGTCCGGGAAAGCAGCATGGTCTGCGCCGTCCTGCTGGCCGCCGACGAGATCGAGCCCCTGCTCGGCCGGCTCCGCGCCCTCCCCGCCGTCGTTTCGTCCGAGCTCGCCTGACTCCCGGGCGGGTTCGTCCGCACCGGCGCCGGGTAGCCCGCCGCGGTGTTCGGTGGCGCGTTCCTGCTCGTCGGCGTGCTGGGGTTCGTCCCGGGCATCACCGCGGACTACGGGGCCATGCGGTGCTGCACAACCTGGTCCACCTGGCGTTCGGCGTGCTCGGCGTCGTCGCGGCCCGCGGGAACGGTGGCTCGCGCGCGTTCCTGATGCTCGGCGGCGGGGCCTACGTGCTGCGCTGGGTGTTCGGCCTGGCGACGGGCCACGACAGCGCGGCCAACTTCATCCCGCTCGACAACGCCGGCGACTGGCTGCACCTGGGCCTCGGCATCGCGATGATCGCCGCCGGCGTCGCGACGACGGCGGTCGACCGTTCGCGGGGCCGCTACCCGGAGCCGGAGAAGCAAGCCCACTGAGTCACGGGCGGCGGCCGACGCCCGTGAAGATCTCGTGCAGCCGGTGGCGGTCCGGAGCCAGCGGCGCCGTGTCCGACCCCGCCCCGGAACGCAGCCCGGCCAGGAACTCCTTCAGCGTCTCCGCGGCGTCGTGCCGCGGCCGCCAGTCCAATTCGGACTGTGCGCGGGTGGTGTCCAGCAAGGGAAGACGCATGACGGCGTCGAAGAGACCGGGCGAAGCGGGCACCACGTGGAGCCGCCAGGCCGCGCCCACCACGGCGCGGACCGCCGCGGCCGGCACCGGCACCGTCCGCGCGCCCAGCAGGTCCGCGACGAACCGCGGGTCGACGACCGGGCCGGTCGCGATGTTGAACGCCCCGCGCACCGGACGCGTCACCGCCCGGTGGACGGCGTCGGCGAGGTCGGCGGTGTGCACCACCTGGACCCGCAGCCCGGGAATGTCCGGCACGACCGGGATCAGCCCCGGCCGCACCAACGAGCCAGGGAGGAACGGCCCGGCGAACAGGCGGCGCTGTTCCGTGGCGGCACCGCGCCGGAAGACGAACCCCGGCCGCATCCGGACCACGTCGAGCCGCGGGTGGCGGTGCTCGAACGCGTCGAGATACCGCTCCAGGTAAGACTTTTCCCGCGTGTACGCCGCTCCGGGCCAGCCGTGGGTCGGCCAGTCTTCGGTGACGGGCTCGTCGTCCTCCCGTGGCGAGTACGCGCCGACGGACGACGAGTGGACGAGCTTGGGCACACCCGCCTCGGCCACCGCGTCGAACACCCGCAGCGACCCGAGGACGTTCGCGCGCCAAGTGCGTTCGGGACGCCGCGTCGGCTGGAACAGCCAGGCCAGGTGCACGACCGCGGCGGCGCCGCGGAAGTGCGCCACCAGGTCGTCCCGCTCGACGTCGGCCCGCACGTATTCGGCCTTGGGCGGCGGTCGTCCCGCCGTTCGCCGGGCGAGCCCGACAACGGCTTCGACCCGCGGGTCGGCGCTCAAGGCGGCGATGACGCCGCTGCCGATGTTGCCCGTCGCTCCGGTGACCACGATGCGCATCCGGCGCGGATACCCGGAACCCGCGCCGCCAACCCCGCGCCGGGTGAACCGGGCTTCACAGGTGGTCGGCGTCCCTGATCGCCTGGGCGAACGGCCTCGGCGCTTCCTGCGGCACGTTGTGCCCGATCCCGTCGAAGACCCGGTGTTCGTACTTGCCGGTGAACTTGGCGCGATACGCCTTCCCGTCCTTCGCCGCGCCGTCGAAGTCGCTGCCGATCGTGATCGCCGGGACCGTGATGACCGCGCCGGCGGCCAGTTTCCGTTCGTACGCCTCGTACTGCGGCTCCCCCGGGGCGAGGCTCAGCCGCCAGCGGTAGTTGTGGACGACGATGGCCACGTGGTCGGGGTTGTCGAACGCGGCCGCGCTGCGGTCGTACGTGGCGTCGTCGAAGTGCCAGGCGGGGGAGGCGTTCTTCCAGATCAGCTTGTTGAAGTCGTGGCGGTTCGCCGCGTAGCCGGCGCGCCCGCGCTCGGTCGCGAAGTAGTACTGGTACCACCAGCCGAGCTCGGCGGCCGGGGAGAGAGGCCGCTGGTTCGCCACCAGGTTCGTGACGATGTACCCGCTCACCGCGACGACCGCCTTGCACCGTTCGGGGAAGAGCGCGGCGATGATGTCGACGGTGCGGGCGCCCCAGTCGTACCCGCCGAGGACGGCCTTGTCGATCTTGAGCGCGTCCATCAACGCGACGACGTCGAGCGCCACCGCCGTCTGCTGGCCGTTGCGGACCGTCTCGGCGGACTTGAACGTCGTCGGGCCGTAGCCACGCAGGAACGGGACGATGACCCGGTAGCCCGCGTCAGCGAGCAGCGGCGCGACGTCGACGTAGCTGTACGGGTCGTAGGGCCAGCCGTGCAGCAGCACCACCGGCTGCCCGGTGCCCGGCCCGAACTCGGCGTACGCCATGGTCAGCACCCCGGCGTCGACGTGCTTGACCGGGCCGAGCGAGGTGTGCTCGCCGGAGCCGGCCCGCAGGTCGGGGGCGGCCGGCGACGCGGCTTGGGGAGTGCTCGACGAGCAGGCGGCCAGCGACGTCGCCGCCAGGCCCGCCGCGAACGCCTGCCCGAACCTTCTCCTGCTGATCATCTGGACTCCAGTGCGAAAGACCGTGGGACTTTCACGACGTTAGGGAGAGTTCAGTGATCTTCGCGCCCGTCGGACGACGCAGCCGGTGTAAGTCACCCTTCCCGGTTCTTCAGCATCCCGGCGAGGTCGGCACGAGAGCTCACGCCCAGCTTGGGGAAGATCCGGTGCAGATGGGTGCCGACGGTGCGGTGCGAAAGGTACAGCCGCTGCCCGATCTCGCGGTTGGTCAGCCCGTCCGCGGCCAGCTGCGCGATGCTCAGCTCGTGCGGGGTCAGCTTCTCGCGCGCGTCCGGGCCCCGGTTCGGGCTCGACTCGCCGGCGCCGCGCAGTTCCCGCCGCGCCCGCTCGGCCCACGCCGTCATGCCGAGCGCGTCGAACGTCTCCCGGGCCGTGCGCAGGTGGGTGCGCGATTCGACGACCCGCCGCTGCCGCCGCAGCCACTCGCCGAACGCCAGGTGGACGCGGCCGCGTTCGGCGGGCCAGCCGGTGAGGTCGGCCCGCAGCGCTTCGGCGAACAGTTCCGCGGCCGCGCCGCCCGGCGCGAGCACGGCCCGCGCGTACCGCAGTCCGATGTGGAGGGCGGGTGACGGCGTCGAGGCCGCCAGTGGCGCCAGCTCGCGCAGGATTTCCCGCATCGCGTCGGCCTGCCCGGCCCGTACCGCGGCCTCGGTGAGCTCGGCGACGCAGTACGCGCGCAGCGCCAGCTGGTACGCGGGGTCGGTGGGATCGAGCAGCCGGCGCAGGTCGGCGAACGCGTCCTCGAACCGGCCCTCGCTCAGCGCCGTCAGGCCCCGCGCGAACTGCACGGTGGCCAGCACCGGCCGGGCGCCGGCCGCGAGCCCGGCGCGTTCGGCTTCGTCGGCCAGCGTCTTCGCCTGTTTGTGGTCGCCGCGCAGGGCGGCGATCTCGGCCTGGACCGCCGTGGCCAGGCCGAACATGAAGGGCTGACCGGTCTCCTGGGCGAACCGGGCCGCCTCCGCCGCGGCCGGCGCCGCGCCGGTCAGGTCGCCGAGGCGGGCGCGGCTCCACGCCTGGACGGCCAGCGCCCGCGGCAGCAGCCCGAGCCGGCCCTGGGCCCGCAGGCCCGGCGCCGCGGCCGCGGAGAACCGCGCGGCCAGGTCGAACGCGCCGACTTGCAGCGCCGCGCTGCCGAGGTAGCGGTCGACCTCCGGGTCGGCGCCGGTCGCGCCGGCCAGTTCGCGCAGCCGCGCCAGCACGACGTCGCCGCGCTCGAACGGCGCGACGTAGGCGGTCACCGCCACGACGCGCGGGTCGTCATCCGGGACGGGCAGCCGGTCGGCGACGGCCAGCAGCGCCCGGCGGGCCGCGTCGCCGGGCTCGGTCCAGAAGCAGCGCATGGCGGCGCTCCACAGAATCCGCATCGCCGCGTCGTCCTGCCCGTCGGCCGCGACGGACCCGGCGACCCCGGCCAGCTCGGCGACGCGGGCGGGGTCCTCGCGCACGCCGTCCTCGAACTCGCTGAGCAGCCGGCTCGCGACGGCCCGGCGGCGCGGGTCCGCGGGCCGGGCGGCGCGCACCAGCCGTTCGGCCGTTTCGCGACGGCCGGACTCGACCGCCAGCTCGGCGGCCCGCAGCAGCCGGTCCGTCCGGGGGTCCGGCTCCTCGGTCAGCCGGGCCGCCTGCTCCAGCGCCGCGATCGCGGCGGCCGCGCCGCCCCGGTGGCGGGCCCGTTCGGCGGTGCGCTCCAGTTCGGCGGCGACGTCCTCGTCGGGCCCGGCGGTCGCGGCGGCCTGGTGCCAGGCCCGCCGGTCGGGCTGGTCGCGCAGCGTCCCGGCGAGGGCGAGGTGGGCCTGGCGCCGCTCGGCGAACGCGGCCGCCGCCGGGATGGCCGACCGCATCAACGGGTGGCGGAACGTCACGGCACCGGCCGACAGCTCGATCAGCCGGGCATCGACGGCAGGAGCCAGGATCTCCGGATCGGCGGCCGTGGCGGGCGCAAAGCCGCCCGGGTGAGCGGCGGCAGCGAACTCACGCACGGAATCGGCGCCCGCTCCCAGCGCGCCCGGGTGCTCCGGATCGGTGCCCGTGGCGAGGAGCGCACCCGTGGCCGCGAGGGTCTCCGCGAGCGACGTCGTCTCGTTGAGCGCCGCGACCAGCAGGGCCGTGCGCGTCGGCGCCGGAAGGCTCGCGGCCCGGACGGTGAACGTGCGCTCGAGCCGTTCGGTCAGCGGCAGGACCGGGTCGAGCCCGTCGAGGCCGGTCATGGCCGACGGCAGCTCGGTCAGGGCCAGCGGATGCCCCGCGGCCTCGGCGAGCAGCCGGGTCCGGACGGCCGGGGCGAGCCGCGGCGCGACCGCGTCCAGCAGTTCCGCGGCCGCTTCCGCGGACAGGCGGCCGAGCACGATCGGCGCCAGCCCGGCGTCGCGCAGCGGGGTTTCCGCGCCGTCCCGGAGCGTCGCGACCAGGACGATCGGCTCGTGCTCGATCCGCCGCGCGACGAAAGCCAGGACGTCCGCGCTGGCCCGGTCGAGCCAGTGCACGTCCTCGGCGACGAGCAGCAGCGGCTTGGCGGCGGCCTCCTCGGCCAGCAGCGTCAGCGCGGCGAGCCCGACCAGGTAGGTGCTGGGTTCGGCGCCCTCGGCGAGCCCCAGCGCGGTCCGCAGCGCGGCCCGCTGCGGCGCGGGCAGGCCGGCCACGCCCCTCCGGACGGGGTACAGCAACTGGTGCAGCCCGGCGTAGGCGAGGTTCTGCTCGGCTTCGGCCCCGGCCGTCCGCAGCACCCGCAGCCCGGCGACCGACGCCGCGGCCGCCGTCTCGGCCACGAGCGCGGACTTCCCGATGCCGGCTTCGCCGCGGACGAGGACACCGCTGCGGCCTTCCGGACCGTCGACGAGCTCCCCCAGCTCCTTCAGCTCGGTTTCCCGTCCGTGCAGCGCCATGAGAACGACCTTACCCAAACCACGGTTTCCCCAGCTCAGAGCGGAATGACGTACACCGGCTGCGTCACCCGACGGGCGCGAACGCCACGGCCGGGCGCCTAGCTTCGACGAGCAGAAACTGTCCACATCGGACCACCAAGGGAAAGTGATGAGACGTATCCCCCGGCTCCTGACGGCCGCCGTGCCGCTGCTCCTCACCGCCGTCACGCAGTTCGCACCGAGCGCCGAGGCCGCGCGGCCCGCCGCCGAAACGTGCGTCAGCATGCCGGTGTCCGCGCCGCCCGGCGCGAAGATCGAGTCGGTGCGGGCGGTGCGGAAGACCGACGCGCCCGCGTACTGCGAAATCACCGTCACGCTCACCCACCCGGGTGGCGGCGACCACGTCAAGGTCGCCGTCGCGCTGCCGGAGACCGGGTGGACCGGCCGGCTCCAGGCCATCGGTGGAAGCGCTTACTCCGCCGGCGACTTCGACGCGCCGTTCGTGCAGGCGGTCAAGGACGGCTACAGCGCCGTGACGACGGACGCCGGTGTGTCGTCGAACCCGCTCGACACGTCGTGGGCGCTGACCGCCGACGGGAAGATCGACCGGACGCTCCTGACCAACTTCGCCACCCGTTCGGTGCACGAAGAAGCCCTGATCGGCAAGGACGTCACGCAGCGGTACTACCACCGCCCGGTCTCGTACTCCTACTGGAATGGCTGTTCGACCGGCGGCCGCCAGGGCTACTCCGAGGCCCAGCACCACGCCGACGACTTCGACGGCATCCTGGCCAACGCCCCCGCGGTCCACTGGGCGGAGTTCGCGGTCGCGACGCTGTGGCCGCAGATCGTGATGAACCAAGACCGGGACTTCCCGAGCGACTGCGTGCTGTCCGCGTTCCGGCAGGCCGCGATCCAAGCGTGCGACGCGCGCGACGGCGTCACCAACGGCATCGTCGACCGGCCGGACGAGTGCGGCTACGACCCGCGAAGCCTGGTGGGCACGAAGGTGCTCTGCGACGGCCGGGAGCTCACCGTGACGGCCGCGGACGCCGAGGTCATGCGCAAGATCTGGGCCGGGCCGACCGACGAGCGCGGCCGGAAGCTGTGGGCCGGGCTGCCCAAGGGCGCGGACTACCAGTGGCTGGCCGGCACGAAGCCCGGTCCCGACGGCACGCTGACCGCGCCGGGCTTCCCGGTGGCCGTCCTCTGGGCGCAGTCGTTCCTGGAGAAGCAGCCGGCCTTCGACACGTCGAAGCTCACTTATGCCCAGTTCGCCGCCCTGTTCCGCCAGTCGGTGCGGGAGTACGACGACGTCATCGGCACGTCCGACCCCGATCTGTCGGCCTTCCGCCACGCCGGCGGCAAGCTGCTCACGTTCGTGGGCGCGAACGACCAGCTGATCCCGCCGGGCGGCACGCTCCACTACCGCGAGCAGGTCGACCGCGCGATGGGCGGCGCGCAGCGGGTGAACGACTTCTACCGGCTGTTCCTCGCGCCGGGCGTCGAACACTGCTTCGGCGGCACGGGCGCGCAGCCGACGAACCCGCTGGGCGCGCTGGTCGACTGGGTCGAGCACGGCAAGGCTCCGGCCACCCTGGCGGCGGCGACCGCGGACGGGACGGCGGCCCGCGACCTGTGCGCGTACCCGAAGGTCTCGCGCTACACCGGCCACGGTGATCCGGCGCTGGCGTCGAGCTACCGCTGTCGCTGAGTCCACTGCCGCTGTGTGCGCCGGCTCGCTCCGGCGCACACAGCGTCCACCGAAATTTCCCGGAAGGCCGAAGACGAGGTCCGCCCGATCTTCCGCCGGTACCTCGACGAGGGCGGCAACTTCGTCGACACCGAACTCCCTGGCGCCTCGGCCTCGCTCTGAAGGCCACCATCAGGGCACTGGTGTCGCGCGTCCGAGGTTCGTTGACAGGGGCCCGGGGTTGCGCCCCAATGTGGCGTTGGTTGCGTCCAACGCACCGAATGCCACATTGGGTGCGTTGGACGCACCGAACGCCACATTGGGGCGCTCGGCCCGAACGTCGAACAACTCGTGACACTAGCCCTGGTGGTCGGCGACAGTGGCCTTCCGCGCCCGGAACTCCGCCACCTTCGCGCGGTTTCCGCAGGACTTCATGTCGCACCACCGCCGCGCCTGCTTGCGCGAATGGTCGACGTACAGCCGCGTGCAGTCCGCGTCCGCGCACTCCTTGATCTTCCCGGCTTCCGGCCCGCCGAGGAGTTCGACGGCGGCTCGCGCGATCTCCGCCAGTACCGCGGCGAGATTTCCGTCGCGGCGCACCGAACCGTCGCCGTCGAGGCTGGTCGTCACCGCCGGGCCGGCGGCCGCTTCGTTGAGCACGCGCCGGTCGGCCGCGCGGTAGCCGGTTCCGTCGATCGCGCCCAACGCCAGGCGGTACACCGCTTCGCGCAGGCGCAGCGCTTCGGCGAACCCGTCGGCGTCCGCCGACACCGGCCGGTCGGCGAGCCCGGCGCCCGCCACCCAGCGGGCCAGGTCGGCCGGTCCGGCGAGCAGCTCACGGACGTCGCCGCGCCGCCGCCCGACGGTGCCGACGAGGTCCAGCGCGAGGTTCCCGGTGCCGTACTTGAAGTCCACCTCGCCAGCGTAACCGCATGGACAGGTTACGGCCATGCCTGCTAGCTTTCCGGTAACCACTCTGACCGGTTACCTGGAGGTCCTGATGGCAACCGACGTCGCACCGAGCCCGACGGTCGCCTCGCGACGCCTCGAGCTCGCCGTGCGCCCGCTGTTCGTGGTGCTGTGGAGCAGCGCCTTCATCGCCGCGGTCATCGGCACCGCCGCGGTCCCGCCGCTGCTACTGACGTTCTCGCGGTTCGCCATCGCGGGCGTGTTGCTCACCGGGATCGCCTGGGTGTCCCGCGCGTCGTGGCCGCGCGGCCGGCAGCTGCTGCACGTCGCCGTCACCGGGCTGCTCATGCAGGCGGTGCAGTTCGGCGCGTTCTACCTGGCGATCGCGCGCGGGCTGCCCGGCGGCGTCGTCGCCCTCGTGCAGGGGCTGAACCCGGTGGTGATCGCCCTGCTCGCGGGCGGGGTGCTCGGCGAGCGGATCACCCGCGCGCAGTGGCTCGGCTTCGCGCTCGGCGGCGCCGGGGTCGCGCTGGCCGTGGTGGACCAGTTGCACGTCTCGGCGGCCGGCATCGTGCTCTGCTTCGTCGGCCTGCTCGGCCTGAGCTTCGGCACGGTCTACCAGAAGCGCTACGCCACGGGCACCGACGTCCGGAGCGGCACGGCCGTGCACTTCCTGGTGAGCGCGCCGGTCGTCGGCCTCGCGTCGCTGCTGCTGGAAACCCCGCACGTGGGCGACTGGACGGCGTTCGGGCTGTCGCTGGCGTGGATCGTGCTGGTCAACTCGGTCGGCACGTTCCTGCTGCTGAACTTCATGCTGCGCCGCCAGGCCGCGAGCCGGGTCGGCACGCTGTTCTTCCTGACTCCGGCCGTGACGGCGCTGCTGGCGTGGCTGATCACCGGCCAGACCCTCGACGCGGTGACGATCCTGGGCCTGGCCCTCGGCGGCGCGGGCGTCCTGCTCGCGGCACGGAAGCCCGGCTGACCTGTTATCGGCACCCCCGAGCGCAAACGCCGTGAAGGCCACCTTGAACACTCAAGGTGGCCTTCACGGACCTTCCGAAAGCGGTCAGCGGGCCACGGCCTGCCAGCGCTGGTTCGGCCCGTTGGTCGGCCGGTACAACCCGATCCGGGCCCCGTCGTCCCGGGACTCGCCGACGACGTCGAGCAGCTGGCCGTCCGCCGCGTTGACGAACGTCCATGTCCCGTCGCCCGTCGTCGACAACGTCCACAGCGAGGCGTCGCCGCCCGTGCCCGGCGCGGCGAGCGTCACCGCGCCGCCGGACGTGCTCAGCACCTGGCCCGTCCCGGCGTTCTTGATCGTGAACCGGTCGCGGTTGCCGTAGCGGCCCGTGCGGTCGGTCAGCGTCCAGCGCTGCGCGGCCGCCGAAGCGTCCGTGGTGCGCTGGACCAGCGCGCCGTTCTCCGCCGCCAGCGACTTGCCGCTCTGCACGCCGGTGAAGGTGAACGGCTTGCCCGAGCCGAGGCCCGTGCACCCGGCCGTCGCGGAGACGCCGTCGACGACGAAGCTGGTCACCGAACGCGCCGGGACCCGCAGCGTGGCCTTGCCCGACGTCACCCGCACCGCCTTGCCCCGCTTCAGCGCACCGGTGACGTCCGTGACGACCGGCGTCACCGAGGCGCCGCGCCGGACCGACCCGAAGCCGGACAGGTCCAGCGTGACGTCCTGCTCGGTGGTCCCCGCGTTGGTGTGGACCACCGTGGCCAGGTCCTCGCCGCGCATCGCGGCCGTCGACGCGGTGTCGTTCACCGCCACCAGCCGGTCACCCGGGCGGATGTAGTGGGTGAAGTTCCGCATGGTGTCGAACTTCGTGTTCGTCTTGATCTGGCAGGTCTCGAGGGTGGCGTTCTTCGGGCAGTCGAACGGGACCTGGATCTCGCCCCAGTTCATCCCGGCCGCGCTCTCGCCGCCGGGCTTCATGTTGTTGTAGTCCTCGATCGGCTGCCAGCTGACCCACGCGCTCGGCTCGAGCAGGCGCAGGTCGTCGGTGATCTGCGTGGCCATCCCGAGGCCCGGGTCCATGCTGGTGAAGTCCTGCCGGTCCAGCCAGCTCCCGCCGACCTCGCTCATCCACAACGGCTTGGCCGCGCCCTTGGCGATGTCCCGCGGGATCGGCCGGTTGCCGGTGCCGTAGGTGTGCACGTTCAGCCGGCCCGCGGCGGCGCGGGCGGCGGCCGACCAGCCGTTCCAGTCCGCGGCGAAGATGTCCGGGTTGGTCTCGTCCGGCGCGGAAACGATGGCCTTCGACCCGGCGAGGGCCTGCGCCATCGCCGGGATCAGCTGCGACTGGACCGACGGCCCGATGTGCGCGCCCTCCTGACGGCCGCCGGTCGGGTTCCCGTCGGCGCCGAGGGTGGTCTTCCAGTAGTTCGTGTTGGGCTCGTTCAGCGGGTTCACCGACGCGAACTTGATGCCGTGCGCGCGTTCGAGGGTGCGCACCACCTGGGCCATGTACGCGGCGAAGTCGCCGATCTTGTCGGGCCGCAGCTGTTCGTCGGTGGCGTTGAAGCCGCCCGAGACGTACCCCGACACCGTCTGGAAGTACGGCGGCGAGTTGCTGAAGGCCTCCCACTTCGTGACGTTCTTCTTGATCTTGTCGATCCACCAGCGCTGGTTCGGGTCCGCCTTCGGGTCGAACTCGGCCGGGTCGCCGGGCGTCCACCAGTCCTTGTCGGCCCGGGTGGTGCCGGCCGGCGCCTTCCACCAGCCCGGCACCGCGCCGCCCGCGCGCAGGTACGACGGGACGTCGGGGGCGTTGCCGCCGCCGACGTTGAACCGGGCGATGTTGAGGTTGAGCCCGTCGGGGCCGAAGACCAGGTCGGCCAGGCGGTCGCGGATCGCGGCGGGGTAACCGCCGGTCGCTTCGGCCATCCACGCCAAGCTGGCGCCCCAGCCGTCGAACGGCTGCTGCCGGTAGGTCGGGTCGGGCCGGACCGTCACCGCGGTGGCCGCGGTGTCGGCGGACGCCGGTGCGGCGGCGACGCCTGCCGTCGCTATCGGTACACAGAGGACGGTGAGCAAACGCCGGAACGTGCGGTTCATCGTCGAACTGCCTTTCGTTTCGGTGGGAGGGGACCAGGAATCAGGCTTCGGTGTGGCCCAGGAGCGGCCGCGGCACGAACCGGGCCGCCGGGTCGAGCATCGTGTCGAGTTCGAGCACGACGAGTTCGTTGACG
Organism: Amycolatopsis sp. NPDC051128; assembly: GCF_040682715.1. Taxonomy (NCBI): domain Bacteria; kingdom Bacillati; phylum Actinomycetota; class Actinomycetes; order Pseudonocardiales; family Pseudonocardiaceae; genus Amycolatopsis; species Amycolatopsis sp. NPDC051128. The sequence goes on from NZ_JBFBBN010000034.1 coordinate 44,517, forward strand.
CCCGCCCGGACCACCGGGCGCGGCACGTACAGCGTCCGCTGCGGCCCGCGCCGCCAGTACCGGCCGAGCGCGAACCCGTTGAGCCACGCGATGCCCTTGCCCCATTCCCCGGTGTCGAGGAAAAGATCCGCGGGCGCCTCGAGGAAGACGTCGGCGCGCAGCAGCACCGGCCCGGCGATCGGGCCCGGCACGCGCTCGGGCGTCGAAGGCCGCAGCGCGGGCAGCGCGGCCAGGTCGAGGGGCAGCACGTCCCAGCCGGTCAGCGGCTCGCCGTGCAGCGAAGCGCCGCCGATGATGCCCTTCGCCTCGCCGATCCGCGGGCCGTAGTCGACCCGGCCCTGGTCTTCGACCAGCACGAGCAGCTCGCCGTGCGCCCGCGGCAGCGCGATCGCGCGGTCGTGGTGCTCCCGGGTGAGCGTGCCCACCGGGTCGCCGTCGAAGAACACCGTCGCGCGGTCGCGGACCTCGCCGAAGGTCAGCACGCCCGGCCGGTCCCCGGTGACGGTCGTGCGCAGCAGGGCGAGCCGCGGCATCGGCGTGAGGGCGTCGAACGCGGGCAGCTCGTCGTGCGCCTGCCAGCGGCCCCAGCGGCCCGGGGCGTCGAGCAGCCGGACGGGGTCGCGCAGCACCGCGCTCGGCGTCGGCGCGGGTCGCGCCGGCGGCGGGACGGTGTCGGGCACCTTGTGGTAGCGGGCGATCACGTCGCGGAACGCGTGGTACTTCGGCGTCGGGTCGCCGGCTTCGTCCAGCGGCGCGTCGTAGTCGTAGGACGTGACCAGCGGCTGGTAGACGCCCTTGTCGTTCGCGCCGCTCGTCAGCCCGAAGTTGGTGCCGCCGTGGAACATGTACAGGTTGACCGACGCGCCGGCGGCGAGCAGCGTGTCGAGTTCGGCCGCCGAGTCCGCGGGCGAGGTGGTGTGGTGGTGCGCGCCCCAGTGGTCGAACCAGCCGTTCCAGAATTCGCTGCACATCAGCGGTCCGGTGGGCTGGTGGGCCCGCAGGATCGCGAGCCGGGCTTCGGCGCCGGAGCCGAACGACGCCGTGCGGTGCAGCCCCTCGATGCTCCCGGCCTCGAGCATCTCCGGCGTCGGCTGGTCCACTGTGGTCAGTGGCACGGTGATGCCGGCTTCGCGCGTGTGGTCGGCAAGCGCTTTCAGATAGCGCTTGTCGTCGCCGAACGCGCCGTACTCGTTCTCGACCTGGACCAGCAGCACCGGCCCGCCGCGGTCGATCTGGTGCGGGACGACGACCTCGTACACCTTCGTCAGGTACTCGCGGACGGCGTCCAGGTACTTCGGCTCGTACCGGCGGACCCCCACCGACGGGTCGCGGAACAGCCACGCCGGCAGGCCGCCGTTGTCCCATTCCGCGCAGATGTACGGGCCGGGCCGGACGATCGCGTACATCCCGGCGTCGGCGACGAGCCGCAGGAACCGGTCGAGGTCGAGTCCGCCGGAGAGGTCGAACGTGCCGGGCTCGGGCGCGTGCGCGTTCCACGCCACGTACGTCTCGATGGTGTTGAGCCCCATCCGGCGGGCCTTGTCGATCCGGTCGGCCCACAGGTCCGGGTGCACCCGGAAGTAGTGCAGGGCACCGGAAAGGATCCGGAACGGACGGCCGTCGAGCAGGAAGTCGGTGTCCCCGATGGCGAAGTCAGGCATGCTGACCGGCCTCGGGGGACAGCTGGAGCACGGTCCAGGACAAGGGTGGCAGTGTCACGGTGATGGTGGTCCCCCCGGGGTCGGACGTCACGGCGGTGCCGGGTAGCGGCACCGGCCGGACCGGTTGTGATTCGGCGGTGTTGACGGTGTGTCGTGTCTCGCCGTCGGGTGTGGTCAGGGTTTCGGCGGCGTAGACGCCGAACCGGGCACCGCGGAGGCGGATCCGGACTTCGGTCGGCGACGACGTCGCGCGGTTGGTCAGGAACACCGCGCCGCGCCCGGACTCCTCGACCGTCGCGGCGGCGTCGACGAGGTCGACCTCGCCGTGCTGCGCGGTGCGGAGCCGCTCGCCTTCGACGGACAGGCGCAGGCTCGCCCCGCCGGCCAGCGCGGCGACCTGCCGGAACGGGTGGAACGTCGTCTGCCGCCACGCCGGGCCGCCCGGCTCGGTGCGGATCGGCGCGATGACGTTCACCAGCTGGGCCTGGTTCGCCATGGTGACGCGGTCGACGTTGCGCAGCAGCGAACTGAGCAACGAGCCGACGACGACGGCATCGGTGACGGTGTAGGTGTCCTCGATGATCCGCGGGTGCTCCCGCCAGCCGCTCTCGGCGAGCCGCGCCTGGTCGACCTCGTTCCAGCGACGCAGGTCCCAGACGTTCCACTCGTCGACGCTGATCCCGATCTTCTTGTCGAGGCCCAGCTCCGAGAGGGTCTCGTCGATGACCCCCGCCGTCGTGCCGATGTAGCGGTCCAGCGCGGCCGCGCTGGCGAGGTAGCTGTCGGTGTCGCCGTGCAGTTCCTGGTAGTAGGCGTGCAGCGAGATGTGGTCGACCAGCTCCGCGGTGTGGCGCAGCACCGTGCGTTCCCACGAGCCGAACGTCGGCATGTCGGCGTGCGAGCTGCCCGCGACGACCAGCTCGACACCGGGGTCGATCATCCGCATGACCCGCGCGGTTTCCGCGGCCAGGCGGCCGTACTCGTCGGCCGTCTTGTGGCCGATCTGCCACGGGCCGTCCATCTCGTTGCCGAGGCACCACAGCTTGAAGCCGAACGGGCGGTCGGCGCCGTTCGCGCGCCGCCGCTCGCTCAGTTCCGTGCCGCCCGGGTGGTTGCAGTACTCCAGGACGTCGGCGGCCTCCTGGATGCCGCGGGTGCCGAGGTTGACCGCGTACATCACCTCGGTGCCCGCGGCTTCGGCCCACGCGACGAATTCGTGCAGGCCGAAGCGGTTGGACTCCACGCTGTGCCAGGCCGGGTCGAGCCGGGCCGGTCGCGATTCGACCGGCCCGACGCCGTCCTCCCAGCGGTACGCGGAGACGAAGTTGCCACCGGGGTACCGGACCACGGTCGGCCCGAGTTCCCGCACCAGCTCCAGCACGTCGCCGCGGAACCCGCGACTGTCCGAAGTGGAGTGTCCCGGTTCGTGGATCCCGGTGTACACGGAACGGCCCATGTGCTCGACGAACGAGCCGAACAGGCGCCGCGGGACCCGGCCGATCACCTCGGCAGGGTTTCCCACGGCACCTTCGATCCGGACAGTCATCCCGCGCTGACCGTGAAGCCCTGCTGGTTGCCGTAGTCGACGATGGCCTGCTGCCAGGCCGCCAGCCCGGCGTCGAGCGGGGTGGCGTTCAGGTAGGCCTTGCCGGCGGTGTCGCTGAAGATGCTGTTGGCGTAGGTCTGGTACGGCAGGTAGGTCCAGCCCGGCGCCACGTCCTTCGACGCCTGGGTCAGCACCTGGTTGATCTTCTGGCCGCCGAAGTACGGGACGGCCTCGTCGACGAACGCGGACGAGGTCAGGTCCGCCGTGGTGGACGGGAAGCCGCCGCTCTTGATGAACGGCTGGACCCCGCCGGCGTGGTTGAGCCAGCGCACGAACGCCGCCGCGAGCGCCGGGTTCTTGCTCTGCTTGACCACGGACTGGGCGCTGCCGCCGTTCTCCGCGGTGACCGGCTTGCCGTCGTAGGTCGGCATCGGCGCCACCGCCCACTTCCCGCTGCCGGCGGTCACGGAGGAGATGAAGTTGCCCGGCATCCAGGCGCCGGTGACCAGGGACGAGATGGTGCCGTCACCGAGGGCGCGGAACCAGTCGTCGGACCACTCCTTGACCGGGGCGAGCTGCTTGCCCTGGATCAGCTGGTCCCACATCGCGGTCCACTTCTTGGTGCCCGCGTCGGCGAGGTTGACCTTCACGTTCCGGCCGTCGACGGTGAACGGGTGCCCACCGGCCTGCCAGATCATGCTCAGCACGAAACCGGGGTCACCGGTGTCCGAGGTGATGTACTTCGTGGGGTCGGCGGCGTGCAGCTTCTTGGCCGCGGCGATGTACTCGTCCCACGTCTTCGGCACGGCGATGCCGTTCTTGTCGAAGACTTCCTTGTTGTAGAACAGCGCCATCGGGCCGGAGTCCTGCGGCAGGCCGTAGATCCCGTTGCCGTTCTTCACCTGCGCCCACGTCGAGGCGCTGTAGTCCTTTTCGAACGAGCCGAAGCCGAACTGGTTCAGGTCGGCCAGTGAATCGGTCAGCGCGAACTGCGGGAGCGCGTAGTACTCGATCTGCGCGACGTCCGGGGCACCGGAGCCGGCCTTGATCGCGTTCTGGAGCTTGGTGTACTCCTCCTTGTTGGTACCCGCGTTGACGTAGTTGACCTTGACGTTCGGGTATTCCTTCTGGAACGCGGCCACCTGGTCCTTGGCCGACGGGGTCCAGCTCCAGTACGTGATCTCCCCGCCGGCCTTCAGCGCGGCGTCGACGGAGTCCTGGTTGCCGGTGGCGGCGGCGGGCGCGGACGACGAGCCTGCTCCGGACGAACAACCCACCGCCAGCGCGGCGGCCAGCGCCAAGGCGGCGGCCACCTTGACGCGATTGCGGATACGTGACATCGAATGTCCTTTCACGACGGTGTGATGGCGGCTGGAAACTGGTTGGAGCGTTACCCCTTGACGCTGCCCGCGCTCAGTCCTGATTGCCAGAACCGTTGCATGAACAGGAAAGCGACGACGAGGGGAATGATCGTGAGCAGCGAACCGGTGAGCACCAGGTTGAAGATCGGCTGGGCGCCGGCGCCGTTCGCCTGCGCGCTCCACTGGTTGAGCCCGACGGTCAGCGGGTACCACTTCGGCTCGCTGAGCATGATCAGCGGCAGGAAGTAGTTGTTCCACGTCTGCACCATCGTGAACAGCGTGACGGTGATGATCCCGGGGACCAGCTGACGCAGCGTCACGGTGAGGAAGATCCGGATCTCCCCCGCGCCGTCGATCCGCGCCGCTTCCAGCAGCTCGTCGGGGATGGCGTCGGCGGCGTAGACCCAGATCAGGTACAGGCCGAACGGGCTGATCAGCGACGGGATGATGACCGCCAGCGGCGTGTTGGTCAGCCCGAGCTTGCTGAACATCAGGAACGTCGGCACGGCCAGCGCCGTCGGCGGCACGGCCACGGCGCCGAGGACGACGGCGAACACCGCCCGGCGGCCCGGGAAGCGGTACTTGGCCATCCCGTAGCCCGCCGCCGTGGCGAGGATCGTCGCGCCACCGGCCCCGACCACGACGTACAGCACGGTGTTCCCGAGCCAGCGGAAGAAGATGCCGTCGTTGTAGGTGAACGTCTGGCCGATGTTGTCGAACAGGGCGAACGCGCCGCCGAAGGACAGGCCCGACGTCGAGAACAGGGCCGCCTGCGTCTTGGACGCGTTGATCACCAGCCACGCCAGCGGGACCAGGGTGTAGATCAGGTACAGCGCCATGACGACGGTGAGGACACGCGACTTGCGGGGGTTGATCACCGAAAACTTCTTCACCGGAACAGTGGCCACGTCAGATCTCCTTCCGGGAGCCGCGCAGCTGCACGACGTAGGCGATGACCGCGGTGATCACGCCCATCACGATCGCGACGGTGGCGGAGTAGTTGTACTGCTGCCCGTTGAAGGAAAGGTTGTAGGCGTACATGTTCGGCGTGTAGAAGGTGCCGATCGTGTTCGGCACCAGGTTGCGCATGATGTTCGGCTCGTTGAACAACTGGAAGCTGCCGATGATCGAGAAGATCGTCGCGACCACGATGGCGCCCCGGATCGCGGGGAGCTTGACGGAGAGGATCGTGCGGAACGTGCCGGCGCCGTCGATCGCGGCCGCCTCGAACAGTTCCTTGGGGATCACCTTCAGCGCGGAGTAGAAGATGAGCATGTTGTAGCCCACGAACTCCCACGTGACGATGTTGCCGATCGACGTGAGCAGCCAGCTCGGCGACAACGGCGCTATCGCGGTGCCGAACAGGTGGTTCAGGTCGGCCGCGAGTCCGAAGTGGTCGCCGTACATGAAGCCCCACATCAGCGCGGCGACCACGGCGGGCACCGCGTACGGCAGGAAGATCACGATCCGGAAGAACCCCGCGCCGTGCAGCCGGGCGCTGTCGATCGCGAGTGCCGCGACCAGTGCGAGCAGCAGCATGATCGGCACCTGGACGGCGAGGAACACCAGGACCCGCTGGAAGGACTCCCAGAACTTCGGGTCGGCGAACACCTGCGCGTAGTTGTCGGCGCCGACGAACACGGTGCCGCCGAAGAACGCCTGGTCACGGTAGAGGCTGAGCACGAACGCGTACACGACGGGCGCGATGAAGGTCAGCGCGAACACCAGCATGAACGGCGCCACGAACAGCCAGCCGCGCCATTTCCCGCGCGACCGGCGGGCCCTCGGCGCCGGGCGGGCCGGCGCCGGGACGGGCGGAGCCGCTGTGGACGTCATCGTCTCTCCGAGTGATCATGCGGCCGGGCGCTGGACCCGGCGAGATGTTTACGTCAACATGGACGGCCGCAGAGTAACTTGTTGACGTAAACATGTCCAGGACACCGAGGAGAGACCGTGCCGCGCCAGTCAGCGACCCCCTCCGCATCCGGCCACGCCGCCCGGCGCCGCGGGCCGTCGATGGCGGACGTGGCCCGGGAGGCCGGCGTGTCGGGTCAGACGGTCTCGCGGGTGGCCAACGGGAAGACGAACGTCGACGACGCCACGCGCGAACGCGTCCTCGCCGCGATGCGCCGGGTCGGCTACCGGCCGAACAGCGCCGCCCGCGCGCTGCGCAACGGCAAGTTCCGCAGCATCGGCGTGATCATCTCGGCGCTGCCGACGTTCGGCAACAGCCGCACGCTCGACGCGATCGCGGCCGCGGTCGTCGCGCAGGGGTTCTCGATCATCCTGATGCCGGTGACGCGGCCGACGCAGGGCGAGGTGACCGGGGCGTTCAGCAAGCTGAACGAGCAGGCCGTCGACGGCGTCATCATCCTCATCGAGCAGCACCAGCTCGACCAGAGCGAGATCGAGCTGCCGCACGGGCTCCCGGTGGTGGTGATCGACTCCAGCGCCCGCTACGACTACCCGGTCGTCGACACCGACCAGGCCGACGGCGCCGCCAGGGCGACCCGGCACCTGCTGGACCTCGGGCACGAAACGGTCTGGCACATCGCGGGCCCGCCGCAGTCCTACGCGGCCGAGCGGCGCCGGAAGTCCTGGCAGGCCACGTTGACGGCGGCGGGCCGCGCGGTGCCCCCGGTGCGGACCGGGGACTGGTCACCCGAGTCCGGGTACCGCGCGGGGCTGGCGCTCGCCGCCGACCCGGCGGTGACGGCGGTGTTCGCGGCGAACGACCAGATGGCGCTGGGCCTGCTCCGCGCGCTGCACGAAGCGGCCCGGAACGTGCCGGGCGACGTCAGCGTCGTCGGGTTCGACGACATGGAGGAGTCGGCGCACTTCTGGCCGCCGCTCACGACGATCCGCCAGTCGTTCGAGGCGGTCGGCCGGCACGCGGTCGAGGCGCTGCTCGCGGAGATCGAAACAGGCGCCGAGGCCGGCGAACCGGTGTCCGTCCCGACCGAACTGGTGGTCCGCTCCAGCACCGCGCCACCGCCCGCCTGACCCCGTCATCGAGGGGGCATCACGCGTGAAGCACGCGAGTTCGTTTCACCGGGGGCGACCGGGGGAAGTACTGGCCACCAAGCCGGGACCCCCGGCGCCGCGAACGTCGCAGTGGCGTGGACCGTTCGGTCCCGCCGCCGCAGAAACGAGACCACCATGCTCGCCATCCTTGCCGCCGTACTCTTCGGGCTCGCCCTGCTGATGGAACTGGCCGGGTTCGGTCTCGGGCCGATCATCACAACCGGGACGCTGACGACCGCCGGGCTGCTCTGCGTCGCCCTGCACCTGGCCGGCGTCGCCACCGACCGCTCGCGGTTCACCCGGTCGCGCAGACGGCGCTGACGCTCAGCTCGCCGCGGGCTCCAGCGCGCGCCGAAGCACCTGCGTGAACACCTCCGGTGACTGGGCGCCGGCGACGCCGAACCTGCTGTCGATCACGAAGAACGGCACACCGGTGGCGCCGAGCGCCCGCGCCTGCTCGCCGTCCGCGGCGACTTCGGCTTCGTAGGCGTCCGACTCGAGCACTGCGCGCGCTTCCGCGGCGTCGAGCCCGGCTTCGGCGGCCAGCTCGACGAGCGAGTCGCGGTCGAACAGCGACCGCCGCTCGGTGAAGTGCGCGCGGTAGAACCGGTCGACGACGGCGTCGGCCACCCCACGCTCGGTGGCGAGGTGCACCAGGCGATGGCCGTCGACGGTGTTGCCCATGTGGACGCCGTCGAGGTGGTACTCGAGACCGTCGTCGGCCGCGCGCTGTTCCATCTGCGCTTCCATCGCGTCGGCTTCTTCCAGTGTCCGCCCGTACTTTTCGGCCAGCACCTCGCGCGTCGGCCGCGAAGTCCCGCGCGGGAAGGACGGGTCGAGCTGGAACGAGTGGTGCACGACCTCGACGTCCACCCCCAGCTCGGCCACCGCCCGCTCGAAGCGGCGCTTGCCGAGGTAGCACCAGGGACAGACCAGATCGGACCAGATGTCGACGCGCACCACACACTCCTTGTTCGGGAACTGCCGCCACGCTAACCAAGCACCGGCACGCACTTCAAAGTAACCGTCGGCGACCTGCGTGGAAGTCACCGCGTCACGACCACTTTTCCCTTGGCGTGCCCGGCTTCCTGGTACGCGATCGCCGCGCGGAGGTCGTCGAACGGGTAGCTCCGGTCGATCACCGGCGTGAGCGCGCCCCGCTCCACCAGTGCGGCCAGCTCGGCCAGCACCGCCTTCTTGTCCTGGCAGCCCACCGCGTCCGCGAGCACGGCCCGCCGCCGCACGAAGGGACCGGCGGCCAGCGCCGCGAACGCGTGCCCGGCCGGCTGCAGCCAGCGCCCGGCCTGGCCGCCGACGACCACGAACGTGCCGTCCGGGCGCACCGCCCGGCGGCAGGCCGGCAGCGACCGGCTGCCCGCGATGTCCAGCACGAAGTCGTAGGATCGCCCGCCGCGCGTGAAATCCGCCGAGCGGTAGTCGACGACGTGCTCCGCGCCGAGCGACCGGGCGAGGCCGGCGTTGGCCGCGCCGCAGACGGCGTCGACCTGAGCCCCGAGCGCCTTGGCCAGCTGGACGGCGAAGGTGCCGACACCGCCGGAGGCGCCGTTGACCAGAACTCGCTGCCCGGCTTCCACACCCCGCAGAGCGAGCAGCGCGGTGACGGCTGCCATCGGCATCGCCGCCGCCTGCTCGTGGGTGAGGTTCGCCGGCATGGGCGCCAGCAGGTCCTCGCGCACGCAGACGTACTCGGCGTAGGCGCCGTGCGGCAGCAGCGCGTAGACGTCGTCGCCGGGCCGGAGGCTCGCGCCGGCCGTCTCGACCCGGCCCGCCAGGTCGCAGCCGAGAATGGCGGCCCGCGGCGGGCGCAGGCCGAAACCACCCGGCATCAGCCGCGCGACGTACGGCTCGCCTCTCATGAAGTGCCAGTCGTACGGGTTGACCGAGGTGGCCCGCATGCGGACCAGCACCTCGCCGTCGGCGGGCACCGGATCGGGGACGTCCTCGAAGGTCAGGCTGTCCGCTGCGCCGTACACGTGCTGGACCAGGGCTTTCATGATGTCTCCCGTGATTCTTACGCCGTAAGTCTTACGTTGTAAGGTACGTCGCGCACGGCAGGGCCGTCAACCGGCCTTACCTTGTACGATCTGGCGGGTGACCACCGACGCGCGGATCCCGCTGAGCCGGAAGCGCGTGCTGCGCGCGGCGGTCGGGCTCGCCGACGAGCACGGCTTGCGCGCCCTCACGATGCGCCGGCTCGCCGAGGAACTGGGCGCCGAAGCGATGTCGCTCTACTACCACGTGGCCAAGAAGGAAGAGGTGCTCGACGGCATCGTCGACGTCGTGGCCCAGGAGATCAACGAGGCCGTCGAACGGCTCGACCCCGGCGCGGACTGGAAACCGGCGGTGCGGCAGCGGATCCTCGCGGCGCGGCGGGTGTTCCTCCGGCACCGCTGGGCGCCGGAGCTGTTCGAGACGAGGTCGGCGACGAGCCCCGCGGTCCTGCGCTACTACGACGCCCTGGTCGGGCTGATGCGCGACGGCGGGTTCTCCTACGACCTGGTCCACCACGCGCTGCACGCGCTCGGGAGCCGCGCGCTCGGGTTCACCCAGGAGCTGTTCGACCCGAGCGCCGGCTCGTCGGCGGACGTCCCGGCCGACCTGGCCGCCGGGTTGCCCAACCTGGTGGGCATGCTGAGCGAAATCGCCCACGACGATCCGGAGTCGGCGCTGGGCTGGTGCGACGACCAGACGGAGTTCGAGTTCGGCCTGGACGTCATCCTCGACGGCCTGGACCGCCTGCGCGACCAGGCCTGAGCCGCGCCCAGCAAGTGGAACTCCCGCGGGCGGCGGCCCGGGCGCGGGCAGAATCGGCCCGGTGTCCAGACCACTGCGGAAGCTCGGCTTCCTGACCATCGGCCTGTTCGACGCGGACGACCCGCGCCGCGGCCACGAGTCGACCCTGGAGATCATCGAGCTGGGCGAACGGCTCGGGTTCGACAGCGCCTGGGTGCGGCACCGGCACCTCCAGTACGGCATCTCGTCGCCGGTCGCCGTGCTGGCCGCCGCGTCCCAGCGGACCAGCCGGATCGAGCTCGGCACCGCCGTCATCCCGCTCGGCTGGGAGAACCCGCTGCGGCTCGCCGAAGACCTCGCCACCGTCGACCTGCTCTCCGGCGGCCGGCTCAATCCCGGGATCAGCGTCGGCCCGCCGATGCGCTACGACGAGGTCAAGCGGGCCCTCTACCCGGACACCGCGGACCTCGAGGACTTCGGCTACGACCGCGTCCGCCGGCTGCTGGACTTCGTGCGCGGCGAGCCGGCCACGGACTTCAGCGGCACCCAGGGCTTCGAGGTGTTCTCCGACCGGGTCCAGCCGCGGTCGGCCGGGCTCGGCGGCCGCCTGTGGTACGGCGGGGCGAGCCTGCGCTCGGCCGAGTGGGCCGGCAAGTACGCGATGAACTTCCTGACCAGCAGCGTGGTCAAGGCCGACGGGGAAAGCACGGACTTCGCCGAGATCCAGCTGTCGCACATCCAGGCGTTCCGCGCGCATCACCCGGACGGCGAGGCGGCTCGCGTCTCGCAGGGCCTGGTCGTCGTCCCGACCGACAGCGCGACGCCGGAACAGCGCGCCAGGTATGAGGCGTACGCCGCGAAACGGCTGCCGCGCACCGCGGAACCGCAGGGCCCGGCCCGGATGCTGTTCTCACCCGACTTCGTCGGCACCTCGGCGGAGATCGCCGAGCGGCTGCACGCGCACGCCGCGTTCCGCGAGGTCGACGAGGTGGCTTTCGCCCTGCCGTTCACCTTCGAGCACGACGACTACGTGCAGATCCTCACCGACATCGCGGAGCGGCTCGGCCCGGCACTCGGCCGGAGGCGGGAGGGTCGCGAATGACCAAGGCCGGGTAGTCAGCTGCGGCAGCGAGCTGTCAAGCTGCCCGATTGGCCCGATTGGCCCGGTTTCAGGTGCTCGCCCACAGCCGTGAATGGCCCATTGAGGGACATAGAGTCCCTCAATGCGACATTCACGGCCTTCCGTTGACCGCTTGCGCGGCAGAGGAATCCTTACCCGGCCTTGCGCGAATGTGTCATTCGCGGCCTCCGGTGTCTCGAATGAGTCGTTCGCGACGCTGGGCGCGGCCGCCCGCACCCGCGCCGAGGCTCGGCGAAACTGCCACCGTCACTCACGGAGTGTCATCAGATTTGCCTGTTCTTCCACGTCATGGTGAATCCGCGGCTTCTTGATCACTCGACAGTGTGAAAGATTTTCGGATCGCTGGGCGTTGACCTCACAATGGGTTATCACCTGGAAGAAGCTCACCAGGCCCCACCGAACGCGAAGGTGTCCCTCATGGCCGATCCACACAGCGTGACCAGCGCCGTTATCGACTTCGCCCTACGCACCTTCTGGGCGCAGCCGCGGCCGATGCCCGCCGAGCTGGAGTACGACACCCGCGACCCCTATGCGGTGGCCGTCGTGCTGCACGCCGGCGCGAGTGACGTCCGGTGGCTGGTCGGGCGGGACCTGCTCGCCGACGGCCTGCTCGCCCCCCACGGCGAGGGCGACGTGCGGATCGCGCCCGCCGCCGATCCCGCCATGATCGTGATGGAGCTGAGCTCCCCCGACGGCGCCGCCGTGCTCGAAGCACCCGCGCAGGAGATCGCCGACTTCCTCGACCTGACCTACGACGTGATCCCGCCCGGGAGCGAGCCGGACTGGTTCGACTTCGAAGTGGAACTCGCGAAGCTTTCGTACCAGGACTGAGTACCGTCCCGCGGGTGAGCTTCTTCCTGACGACCGTCCTGGCCGCCCTCGACGACGGCGGCGACCGGCCGCTGTTCCACCAGGACGGCGTCACGACCTACCACCAGGCGCGGGATCGCCTGCGCCGGTTGCACGGTGGGCTGGGCGACGTCGAGGCCGGCGTCGTCGCGGTCGACCTGCGCAACCGGCCGGAAACGGTCCTCGTCCAGCTCGCGGCTCTCCTCCGCGGCGCGACCGTGCTCCTGGTCGCCGCCTCGGCGCCGGGACCGGACCGGCTGGCCGCGGCCGCCGCGGCGAACGTCACCACCGTCGTCACCGACCGCCCGCACGACTGGCCCGCGGGCGACGTCCGGACGCTCGACGACCTCGACGGCGAACCGGAGCCACTGAGCCTCCCCGGGTCCGTGCGCCTGCTCTTCCCCACCGGCGGCACCACGGGCGCCCCGAAACTCATCCGCCACAGCGGCATCTACGACGGCATGGCCGCCATCTTCGCCCCGTCGCCGGACGGGCCCGGGCGCACGCTGCTCGTCGCGCCGATGACGCACATGACCGGCAACGCCACCGTCCTCGGCGCCCTGCTCCGGCGCGACACCGTCGTGGTGCACGACGGCTTCGAGGCGGGCGCGGTCCTCCGCGCGATCCAGGACCACCGGATCGACACGCTCTCCCTGACCCCGCCCCGGCTCGCCGCGGTGCTCGACCACCCGGCGCTGGCGGAAACCGACGTCACCAGCGTCCGCTCGCTCTCGCTCGGCGCCGCGCCGCTGCCGCCGCACCGGCTCGCGCGGGCCCTCGACGTCTTCGGCCCGGTCGTCGGCCAGGGCTACGGCCTCACCGAGGCCCCGATGATCGCGAGCATCTCGGCCGCCGAGCTGATCGGTCACCCGGAGCGGCTCGGCTCGGTCGGCCGGATCGTGCCGGGGATGGAAGCCCGGATTGCCGATGACGGCGAGGTCGAGGTCCGCGGACTGTCCATGATGGACGGTTACCTCGGCGGGCCGGACGTCGGCCAGGGCTGGCTGCGCACCGGCGACCTCGGCCGGTTCGACGACGAGGGCTACCTCTCCCTGCTCGACCGCGCGGACGACGTCGTCGTGGTCGGCGAGCACGGCACGAAAGTCCCCTCGACCGTCGTCGAACACGCCATCGCGGCGCACCCTGCTGTCAAAAGCGCGGCCGTGTTCGGCGTCCCGGGCCTCGACGGGCAGCTGCTGCACGCCGTCGTGGTCGCCGCCGGAGCGGTGACCGCCGACGACCTGAAAGCCCACGCGCGCGAGACGTTCGGCCAGGAGCACTACGTCCCGGCGGGCGTGGACTTCATCGACGCGCTGCCGCTCACCGGGGTCGGGAAGGTCGACAAGCGGGCGCTCAAAGCCGCGTTCAGCTCGTGACGGCGCCGTAGGACGACGACCGGACCAGCTTCTGGTACTTGCCGAGCACGCCCTCGGGGAACTTGTTCGGCAGCGGTTCCCAGCCCTCGCGCCGCTTCGCCAGCTCGGCGGCGTCGACGAGCAGGTCGATGCTGCGGCCCTTGATGTCGACGGCGATCCGGTCGCCGGTGCGGACGAACGCGATCGGCCCGCCGTCCACGGCTTCGGGCGCGACGTGGCCGATGCAGAGGCCGGTGGTGCCGCCGGAGAACCGGCCGTCGGTGATCAGCAGGACGTCCCGGCCGAGGCCGGCGCCCTTGATCGCCGCGGTGATCGCGAGCATCTCGCGCATGCCCGGGCCGCCCTTCGGCCCTTCGTACCGGATGACGACGACGTCGCCCGCCTCGATGCGGCCTTCGTTCAGCGCCGCCATCGCCTCCTGCTCGCGTTCGAACACCCGCGCCGGGCCTTCGAAGCTGGCGGTGTCGAAACCCGCGGACTTCACGACCGCGCCCTCCGGGGCGAGGGACCCGCGCAGGATGGCGATGCCGCCGGTCGGGTGCAGCGGGTTGGCGAAGGGGCGCAGGACCTCGCCGTCGATCGGGTCCGGGTCCAGTTCGGCCAGGTTCTCCGCGATGGTCTTGCCGGTCACGGTGAGCGCGTCGCCGTGGATCAGGCCCTCGTCGAGCAGCGCCTTCATCAGCACCGGGATGCCGCCGTGCCGGTCGATGTCGTTCATGACGTACTTGCCGAACGGCTTCAGGTCGCCGAGGTGCGGCACGCGGTCGCCGATCCGGTTGAAGTCGTCGAGGGTGAGCTCGACCTTCGCCTCGTGCGCGATGGCGAGCAGGTGCAGCACGGCGTTGGTCGAGCCGCCGAGGGCCATCACGACGGTGATGGCGTTCTCGAAGGCCTCGATGGTCAGAATGTCGCGCGCGGTGATGCCGCGTTCGAGCAGCCCGACCACGGCTTCGCCCGAAAGGTGCGCGTAGTTGTCCCGGCGGCGGTCCGCCGACGGCGGCGCGGCCGACCCGGGCAAGCTCATCCCCATCGCCTCGGCCGCCGACGCCATCGTGTTCGCGGTGTACATGCCGCCGCAGGCGCCTTCACCCGGGCAGATCGCGCGTTCGATGCGGTCCAGGTCATCGGTCCCGAGACGGCCCGCCCGGCACGCGCCGACCGCCTCGAAGGCGTCGATGATGCTGACGTCCTTCTCGGTGCCGTCGGTGAGCTTCACCCAGCCGGGGGCGATCGTGCCCGCGTAGAGGAACACCGACGCCAGGTCGAGCCGCGCGGCCGCCATCAGCATGCCTGGCAGCGACTTGTCGCAGCCGGCCAGCAGGATCGAGCCGTCGAGCCGTTCCGCCTGCATGACCGTCTCGACCGAGTCCGCGATGACCTCGCGGGAGACGAGCGAGAAGTGCATGCCGTCGTGGCCCATCGAGATCCCGTCGGACACCGAGATCGTGCCGAACTGCAGCGGGTAGCCGCCGGCCGCGTGCACCCCCTCCTTGGACGCCTGGGCCAGCCGGTCCAGCGACAGGTTGCACGGCGTGATCTCGTTCCACGAACTGGCGACGCCGATGATCGGCTTGCGCCAGTCGCCGTCCCCCATTCCGACGGCGCGGAGCATGCCACGGGCGGGCGCGGCCTCGATCCCGTCGGTCACCGTGCGGCTGCGGGGCTTCGGGTCGATCGTCATTTCACGGGCCTCCGATGCGGCGTTCGGGCGCACTGCATGGTACCAACGAACGGGCGGTCCGCTGGCCGGAACGAATTCCTTCCCGCGCCCGCGCGGACCGGCGAAAACTCGGCGAAATGATCGCCACGGTCCTGATCAACACGGTGGTGTGGGGCACGGGCAATGTCGGCCGGGCCGCGATCCGGGCCGTCGACGCCCACCCGGCGCTGAAGCTGACCGCGGTGCTCGTCCACGATCCGGCGAAGGTCGGCAAGGACGCGGGCGAACTGGCCGGGCTCGACGTTTCGCTGGGGGTCACGGCCACCGACGACGTCGACGCCGTGCTGGCGGCGAGCCCGCGGGCCGTGGTCTACGCCGCCTCGGGCGACGTCCGGTTCGACGGCGCGCTCGCCGACGTCGTGCGGGCGGTCGGGGCGGGCGCGGTCGTCGTCACCCCGGCGCTCTACCCGCTCTACGACCAGCGGAACGCGCCGCCCGAACTGCGGGACCCGGTGCTGGCGGCGATCAAGGACGGCGGCGGCTCGCTGTTCGTCTCCGGCGTCGACCCCGGCTGGGGCAACGACGTGCTGCCGGTGCTGGTCAGCGGGCTCGGCACCACCATCGACGTCATCCGCTGCCAGGAGATCTTCGACTACTCGACCTACGAACAGCCCGACTCCGTCCGGTACCTGGTCGGGATGGGCCAGCCGATGGACTACGACCCGCCGATGCTGACGACCGGCGTGCCGACCATGGTGTGGGGCGGCCAGGTCCGGCTGATCGCGCGGGCGCTGGACGTCGAGCTCGACGAGATCCGCGAAACCCTTTCCCGGCGGCCCTTGGAAGAAACCGTGACCACCCGGACCATGGGCGAGTTCGAGGCGGGCACGCAGGGCGCGGTGCGGTTCGAGGTGCAGGGCGTCGTCGACGGCGAACCGCGGATCATCGTCGAGCACGTCACGCGCATCCACCCGTCCTGCGCGCCGGACTGGCCGACGCCGTCGAGCGGCGACGGCGCGCACCGCGTGATCATCGAAGGACGGCCCCGCATCGAGGTCACGGTCGAGGCGAGCGACGAGGGCGAAAACCGGTCGGCGGGCGGCAACGCCACCGCCGTCGGACGGCTCGTCGGCGCGATCGACTGGCTGGCCGGAGCGGACCCCGGCCTGTACGACGCGCTCGACGTCCCGCTGCGCCCGGCAGCGGGCAAGCTCGGAAGGAGGCGTCCGTGAACATCGACATTCCCGAGGGCAAGGACCCGATCGGGTACGTCTGGGGCGAGATGGTGCCCGGCATCGGGATCGCCGCCTCGAAGTTCTCGCTGGCGGTGTACGCGCACACGACGTTGGGGCTGCGGGAGTTCGAGGCCGCGCGGCTGCGGATCGCGCAGATCAACGGCTGCGTCTTCTGCCTCGACTGGCGCACCGAGCGCGACGGGCAGAAGGTCGAGACGGAGTTCGCGGACGCCGTGCTCGAGTGGCGCACCACCGACCGCTTCGACGACCGGACGCGGCTCGCGGCCGAGTACGCCGAGCGGTACACCCTCGACCACCACAACCTCGACGACGAGTTCTGGAAGCGGATGTCCGCGCACTACACGCAGCAGGAGATCGTCGAGCTGAGCATGAGCCTCGGCGCGTGGCTGGCGTTCGG
Source organism: Amycolatopsis sp. NPDC051128 (assembly GCF_040682715.1). NCBI lineage: Bacteria > Bacillati > Actinomycetota > Actinomycetes > Pseudonocardiales > Pseudonocardiaceae > Amycolatopsis > Amycolatopsis sp. NPDC051128. The sequence goes on from NZ_JBFBBN010000034.1 coordinate 61,542, forward strand.
ACGGCTCAACCACGTCCTCGGCCTCGACACCGTCTGCGTCCTGCCGTCCCACCGGTCGTGAGTGAGAAACCCTGTTTCTCACTCACGACGAGCCGTGGCAGACCTCAGAAGTCCGTGGCGATGATCTTCTCGATGTTCCGTTCCGCCAGCGCGGTGATGGTGACGAACGGGTTGACGCTGGTGTTGCCCGGGATCAGCGAACCGTCGATCGCGTACAGGCCCGGGTATCCGGCGAGCCTGCCGTAGTTGTCGGTCGCCTTGCCGAGCACCGCGCCGCCGAGCGGGTGGTAGGTGAGATGGTCGCCCCAGGTCTTGTACGTCCCGAAGAGGTCGGTCCGGTAGATCGTGCCCTCCGTCGAGTTGATCTTGTCGAAGATGGTCTTCGCCATGTCGATGCCCGGCTGTTTCCACGCCATCTGCCAGTTCAGCTCCACCGCGCGCGTCGTGGGGTTCCAGGCGAACTGCGCGCGGTTCGGGTTCTTCGTGATCGAGAGGTAGAACGACGCCCACGTTTCGATCCCGGTCGGCAGCGGCGCGACTTCGGCGAACGCGCCGCCCGCGGCCCAGTTGTCGATGCCACCGCACGGGATGGTCGACTGGGATGCCCCGGTCGGGTCCCAGATCTGGTTGGCCCGCCCGACCATCACGTTCCCGTTGTCGCCCCAGCCCTTCCCGACTTCGCCGTTCAGGTTCGGCAGCGCGCCGGTCGCCTTCAGCTTCACCAGCAGCTTGCTCGTGCCGACGCTGCCCGCGGCGAAGAACACCTTGCCCGCCGTGACAGTCTTGATCGCGGACACCGCGCCCGCGGTGGTGAGCTGCTCGATCGTCACCGTGTAGCCGCCGCCGGACGCCGGCAGCACCTGCGTCACGCGGTGCAGCGGCGAGATGGTGACCCGGCCGGTCGCGGCGATTTTCGGCAGGTAAGTCTGCTGCAGCGACTTCTTGCCGTAGTTGTTGCCGAACAGGATCTCCCCGGCCAGCGCCGACTTCGTAGCGGTGCCCGCCGCCTCCCGTTCCATGTAGTCCCAGTCGTACACGTCCGGCACGAACACGAACGGGAAACCGGACCGCTGGGCCTGTTTCCGGCCGACGCGGGCGAACTGGTACCAGTCGGTGGACTCGAACCAGGCCGGACGGATACTGGCGACCCCGAGCCCGGCGTTGGCGCGCGGGTAGTAGACGTTGTACATCTCGTCGGCGTCGACCGTGGGAAGGATCGCGCCGAAGTTCTCCCGCTTCGGCGTGACGGCCATACCGCCGTTGACGAGCGAGCCGCCGCCGACGCCGCGGCCCTGGTACACGGTGATCCCGCTGAACTCCTCGGCGTCGAGGACGCCCGTGTAGCGCGGGATGTCCTTGTCGATCGGGAACCCGAGGAAGTTGGACAGCGGCTGTTTCGTCCTGGTGCGCAACCAGAACGACCGTTGGTCCGGATTGGGCGTGGTACAGAAGATCTTGCCGTCCGCACCCGGAGTGTCCCAGGCCATGCCCATCTCGATCATCTGCACGTCGACGCCGGCCTGGGCGAGCCGGAGCGCGGCGACCGAGCCGCCGTAGCCCGACCCGATCACCAGCGCCGACACGCGGGCTCCGTCGGCGACCGCGGCCGGCTGCGACGGTGCAGCCGTGGCTCGGCCGGCCAAGGCGGCACCGGCCAAGATAGAACCAGTTCCAGTGATGAAGAGGCGACGGGAAACAGCGCCAGAAGTTGTTCGCCACACGGGTTCGTCACTCATGTGTTATTCCTCACCGTTGAGGTATTTAGAACAAGTTATAGTACGGAGGTACAGACAAGTCGACATATACCCACGAGTAACCTGACGGCGTGGTGCGGCTGTGCCGCTGAATGGGCCATGATGAACGACTGTGGAGTCGACCCGAGTGGACCGCTGGCTCTGGGCGGTCCGGCTGACGAAGACCCGCCCGGACGCCGCGGCGGCGTGCCGGGGTGGGCACGTGCGCGTCAACGACAAGCCCGCCAAGCCGGCGACGACCGTGGTGCCGGGTGACGAAGTGCGCCTGCGCATCGCCGGGACGACCCGAATCCTCGACGTGGTACGGGTGATCCAGAAACGCGTCGGCGCGGCGGACGCGGCGACGTGCTTCATCGACCGGACCCCGAAACCACCCCCGGAAACGGCCATCCCGGTCGCCCGCCGCGACCGTGGCGCGGGCCGGCCGACCAAAAGGGAGCGTCGCGTGCTGGACGCGTTCCGCTCTCAGGAGCAGCCCTGAGCCAGGCGGCGCTTCAGGACCGCGGCTTGAGGCCGTCCATCACCAGGGTCAGCAGGTGCCGCGTGCGCGCCTCCCGGTCCACCCCGAAGTCGGCCCGCCACAGAAAACCCACCAGTTGCAGCACGTCCTCGGCGTCGACGTCCGGCCGCACCGACCCCGCCCGCTTCCCCGCGTCCAGCAACGTCGTGATCGCCGCGCACACCGGCTCGTAGAACTCGCCGGAAAGATCGGCACGCGTCGCGGCTTCGACAGCCTCGCCGACGCCGTGCTTGATCCGGCCGTACGCCGCCAGCCGCTCGAACCACCGCCGCAGCGCCTCGGCCGGCGGGTGCTCGGCGAGCAGTGACGGCGCCGCGTCGATCAGTTCGCCGACGTCGTGGCGGTACACCGCGAGCAGCAGCGCTTCCCGGCTCGGGAAGTGCCGGTACAGCGTGCCCTGCCCCACCCCGGCCGCTTTCGCGATCGACTGCAGTGAAGCCGCACTCGACGCCTTGAGTGCCGTGCGCGCGACCTCGAGGATTCGCTCCCGGTTCTGTTCGGCATCCGCTCGCATCGGCGTCATCAGCCCACCCTAGCCAACCGGACAGCTGTCCGCTACCGTCGGAGAAGCAAAACGGACACATGTCCACTTATCCGAGGAGTTTCCATGATCGAGAACAAGGTCGTCGTGATCACCGGCGCCGGCAGCGGGATCGGCGCGGCGACCGCGACGCTGCTGGCCGAGCGCGGCGCGAAGGTCGTGCTGGGCGCGCGGAGCAAGGATCGCCTGGACGCGCTGGCCGCGAAGATCGGCGCCACGAGCCTGCCGACGGACGTCCGCAAGGCCGGCGATGTCGCGAACCTCGTCCGGCTGGCCCGCGAGCGGCACGGCAGACTGGACGTCTTCGTCGGCAACGCCGGCGTCGGGCCGATCTCGCCGCTCGACGCCCTGCGGGTCGACGACTGGGACACGATGATCGACGTCAACATCAAGGGCGTGCTGCACGGCATCGCGGCCGCCCTGCCGGTGTTCCGCGAGCAGGGCTTCGGCCAGTTCGTGCACACGGCGTCGACCGCGGCGTACCGCACGGTGCCGGCGATGGCCGTGTACGCGGCCACGAAGACGGCGGTCCGCACGATCTCCGAAGGCCTGCGCCAGGAGGCGGGCAAGGACCTGCGCGTCTCGGTGGTCTCCCCCGGCATCGTCTACACCGGGTTCATCGACGGCATCCCGGACCCGGCCGTGCGGGCCGGGCTCACCGAAACCCGCGACGCCGTCGCCATCCCGCCGGAGGCGATCGCCCGGGCCATCGCGTTCGCCATCGAGCAGCCGGCCGACGTCGACGTGAACGAGATCGTCGTCCGGCCGACCGCGCAGGCGTGAGCGCCGGAGCTGAAGGTCATCTCGCGAGATGACCTAGGGATCGTCACCCCGGCCACCGGTTCTCCGGAAATAGCCGGGAATCCGTGACACGCGGGTCGACGCGCGCGGAAATTGGGTAGTCCCCCGTGCCGGTGCGGGACAGCCGTGGCCGGCGGAGCACGGAGAGGACGACATGACGACCAGCACTGTTCAGGACATGGGGGCCCCGGACCGGTTGCTGGCCGCGGCGCGGCCGCTCGTCGTGCGGTACTGCCGTGCCCGGCTCGGCGCGGACTGGGCCGACGACGTCGCGCAGGACGTCTGCCTCGCGCTGCTCAAGGCGCTGCCCGGGCGGCCGCCGGAGCGGTCGTTCCCGAACTTCGTCTGCGGCATCGCGCGGTACAAGGTCGCGGCCGCCCGCAAGGCCGCCGCGCGGCAGTGGGACGAGCCGGTGGCCGAGCTGCCGGACGAGGTCGACCCCTCGATGGACCCCGAGCACCACGCGCTGCGGCGCGAGCTGGGCGAACGCATGGCGAAGCTGCTCCAGGTGCTGCCGGAGAAGCAGCGGGAGATCGTGGTGCTGCGCGTGGCCGTCGGCCTCACCGCGGAGGAGACCGCGGCGGCGGTCGGGTCGACGCCGGGCGCGGTCCGCGTCGCCCAGCACCGGGCACTGAGTCAGCTGCGCAAAGTCGTGACGGGCTGAGCTCAGAGCTCACGGTCGCCGATCATGCCGCGCAGCTTCCCGAGCGCACGGTACTGCGTGATGCGGACGTTCCCGGGAGAGATGCCCAGCGCCTCCGCCGTCTCGATCGCCGACAGGCCGACCACGATCCGCAGCGTCAGGATCTCCTGGTGGAGCCGCGGCAGCGACGCCAGCAGCCGGCCCAGCCGGGCGCCGAGGTCCAGCTCCAGCACGCGGTTCTCCGGCTCGTTGCCGCCCAGCGGCCGGTCCGGCAGCTCCGGCACCGGCTTCGACCGGTCCCGCGCCACCGAGCGGAAGGCGTCGGCGACCTTGTTCGCCGCGATGGCGCGCACGAGGTACAGGAACGAGCCACCGCGGTCCTGGTAGTTCGGCAGCACCTTCAGCACGGCCAGGCACACCTCCTGCGCGACGTCGTCGGCCGAAAGGTAGGAGAGGTCGCGGCCGCCCATCCGGGCGCGGCAGTAGCGAACGACCGCCGGCTTGACGAGCCGCAGCAGGGCGTGGACGGCGTCCGGGTCGCCGGTGCGCGCCGCCGCCACCACCGGGTCGAGCCGCTCCTTCGTCAGGACGCCGTCCGGGCGCGGCGACTCCTCGAGCACGACATAACCGTCGACCGGTGTCGCCGCCTCCGAGATCATGGTTTCCACGGCCCCTCCTCGTGTCCGCCACCGGAGCGTCCGTCCACTGTGGAGCACAATGGCACCTGGACGGTTTCGGTCCGACATCCGGAGTAATCGAGGCGCTGACCAGCAATGTTGCAGCCCCGCGGGAGTTGTCCAGATATTGTCCGTTAACCGCCGGATTCCGGGCGGATCCCGGACAGTTCAGCGCCAGCGGATCCCGTACGCGAAGCCGGGCGCGAGGTGCCGGAACCGGACGTGCACCTCACCGGCGTCGTCGGTCCGCAGCACGGCGCCGTGCGGCGGCCGGTCGCGCCGGTCGTCCCGCAAGGCTTTTTCGAGCCGCACGATCCGGTCCGGCACCTTCTCACCGAACCGGACGTGCAGATCGAAGAGATCGCACGGGTGCCGCGGCACGCAGACGTAACGCTGTTCTCGTATGTTCGCCCGGAATCGCAACCCGATCTCGTGCCGGTCGCCGCGCCGCAACGGCTCCGGCAGCCGCAACGACAACCCGATCCGGTCACTCGACTCCATGACCCGGCGAGTGAGCACACCACCGTGGAACACGTCCACGTCGAGATCCGATTCGCGCACCGATTCGCCTGATTCGGCGCCGACGGGCAGTGACAATGCCAGGTCCAGCCGGTCGATTTCGTCGATGTCGGCGATCACCCGGCGGAATTCGAACGCCTCCGCCACCGGCTGGTCGAGTGCCAACGTGACGCGCAGTTCTTCGGTGTGCCAGCTGCGGCTCGGATAGCGCGGCCCCTGCTCCGGTCCGGCCGGCGCGACGGCCAGTGCGGCGACCTGCTGGATTCCCTCGTCGATCCGACGGCGCACGGTCCGGTCGTCGCGGTCCAGCGTGATCGCCGCCCAGTGCACCCGTTCCTGGTAGAACGGTTTGCGCGCCCGCTCGTCCAGTGCGAACGCGGCGAGCAGGGCGATCTTCAGATCGTCCGGCAACGACTCGACCAGTGGCCGCAATCGGTCGGTGAGCTTACGCCGCATCGACACGGTGTCGTCATCTTCCAGAATGCCGCATGTGCTGCGCAATGCGGGCCCGACCCGATCCGCGAGCGGTGTCGTGAAAATTGCCCTCCCTTTGCGCAGGACCTTCAGCTCCCCGACCACGTCCGCCGCACTGAGGCCCATAGTTCCTCCCCTCGCCCTCCCACGCACGGGGATCAATATTCGTCAGCGTGAGCGCCGATGTCCAGTCGATCACCGTGCGGCAAACGGATCGTTATCCCGTGGTTTCCTTTCCCGCCGCCACGGGAAACGGGAAACCCCTTGCCGCGCCGTTCCCGGCGGCCGCATTCTCGGTGTGCCGCAGCGATTCCGCGGCGAAAACCCACCGGACCACGGCGTGTTCCCCTGGCGGCCGCGCCGTCCGCACGCGCTCTGCGTCGAAGGAGTCGAAATGAAGGTCATCTGTTCGTTTTCACCGCTGGAAACTCCGCACCGGCCGAGCCGCGCACACCGCCACCGGGTGATCGTGGCGGCTAGCCGGCCGCCACGACGCGCGCCAGCACGGCCGGGACGTTCCGTTCGAGCTCGGCCGCGGCCTCCTCGGCGCCCGCCAGGTGCCGGAGCAGGGCCTGCTGGAACAGGCCGTCGAACAGCGCGTACGCGACCGGCCGCGGCACGTCCACCGGCGCCGCCGCGAGTTCCGCGTAGCGCGCCACGACATGCCAGATCATCTCTTCACGGCGCCGGTCGATCTCCAGGACGTCGGCGCGGAACGACTCCTCGAACAGGCTCTGGTTGCGCAGGTCGTACCAGAGCCGGTGCATCTTCGCGTCCGCGCGCAGCGTCGCGGCCATCGCCGCGGCGAAGTCCCGTTCCAGCTCCTCCGCCGTCCGCGCCCGGGCGACGATCTCGTCGTACCGGGTGACGCAGACCTCCTCGAACTGCCGCACGCAGTGGGTCAGCAGGTCGACCTTGTCGGCGAAGTAGTAGTGCAGCACGCCGTGCGAGAACTCCGAGTTCTGCGCGATCTCCCGCAGGCTGGTGCGCGCGTAGCCGAGCTCGGCCAGCGTCCGCAGCGCGGATTCGGCCAGCTGCGCCCGCCGCTGTTCGAACTTGTCGATCTGGCGGCGCGAGATCCGGTCCCGGGTCCGCTCCTTCGCCTCTGTCACCTGCACCATCCGTCACTTCGTCGGTTGCCGGGTCCAGTCTATCGGGCACTTGACCAATTTTTCCTTGACGAGTGTCCAGGAAACTCTTGACGACTGTCCAGAGTTGGCTGATGCTGTGGCCCCAGCCGTCTCAAGGAGGAGATGTCCATGGGTGGATACGACCTGTCCGGGCGCGCCGCGCTGGTCACCGGCGGAGCACGCGGCCTCGGCGCCGGCATGGCCGAAGCGCTGGCCAAGGCCGGCGCCGCGGTGGTGATCGCCGACATCCGGGAGGACCTGGGCCGCGAGACCGCCGACGCGCTCAAGCAGACCGGCGCGACCGCCGCGTTCGTCCAGCTCGACGTCACCGACGACGCCGGCTGGGAACAGGCCGTCACCGCCACGATCGCCGAGCTCGGCGGCCTGGACATCGTGGTCAACAACGCCGGCGTCGAGATCTCCGGCCTGGTCGCCGACCTGGAGCCGGCGGACGTCCGCCGGATGCTCGACGTCAACGTCCTGGGCACCGCGCTCGGCATCAAGCACGCGTTCCGGGCCATGCGCCCGGGCGGGCCGGCGGGCCGCGGCGGCGCCGTCGTCAACATCGCGTCGGTCGCCGCGACCATCGCCTTCCCCGGCATCGCCGGCTACTCCGCGACCAAGTCGGCGGTCGACCGGCTGACCCGCGTGGCCGCGATGGAGGCCGGGAAGCTCGGCTACGGCGTGCGCGTGAACTGCGTCTACCCCGGCCTGGTCCCCACCGAGATGGGCAACCAGCTCGCCACCGACGTCGTCCGGCTCGGCCTCTTCCCCAGCGTCGAGGACGCCATCGGCGCGGTGGTCGGGCAGACCCCGGCCGGCCGCCTCGGCGAGGTCACCGACATGGCCGACGCCGTCGTCTTCCTGGCTTCCGACGCCGCCCGCTTCGTCACCGGCGCCGGCCTGCCGGTCGACGGCGGCATGGGCATGTGACCCTCCCCCACCGAAAGGCGTTCACCATGACCAAGCCCGTCGTCGTCTACGGCGCGTCCGGCTACACCGGCCGCCTGATCTGCGAATACCTCCGCGAATACCACGTCCCGTTCACCGCCGCCGGCCGCGACAAGGCCCGCGTCCAGGCCGCCCTCGACCAGATTCCCGGCCTGGAGACGGTCGACCACGAAGTCGTCGAAGTCGGCCACGAGGTCGAGTCGCTGGCCGAGCTGTTCGACGGCGCGAGCGTCGTCTGCAACACCGTCGGGCCGTTCAGCGAGTACGGCCACGAAGTCGTCGAAGCGTGCCTCCGCAGCGGCACGCACTACCTCGACACGACCGGCGAGCAGGACTGGCTGATCACCTGCGACGAAACCTACGGCGCGCGGATGGCCGAGCGGGGCCTGCTGCTCTCGCCCGGCATCGCGCAGATGTACACCACCGGCGAGATCGCCGCGAACCTCTGCCTCGAGACCCCCGGACTGGACACTTTGGACATCCTGGTGTTCTGGAAGGGGTATCCCACCGTCGCTTCCACGCAGACCATCCTGGTGAACGCCGCGCTGTCGAAGGCGTTCTACCTGGAGCAGGACAGGTATCTGGAGTGGCCGGCCGACGGCGGCCTGCACGACGTCGCCGTGCCGGGGCAGCACGAAATCGGGCTCGCCCTGCCCTGGGGCGGCACGTCGCACCCGGTCTGGTTCAAGCGCGACCCGCGCGTGGCGAACGTCAAGGCGCTCGGCGGCGTCTTCGACCGTTCCTTGATGCAGGGCGTGCCGCTGATCGTGAAGGCGGTGCTCGAACAGGTCGCCGGCCTGCCGGACGCCGAGAAGCTCAAGGTGCTGCACGAGCAGGCCGCGGCGGTGCGCGACGAGATGCCGCCGCGGGAGAACCAGCGCGTCAACACGTCCATGGACTCGGTGCACGCCTCCGGCCCGGCCGGGCGCGCCCACTGCGTCATCCACGGCACCTGCAACTACAAGCAGACGGGCCTGCTGCAGGCGTACGCGGCGTATTCGCTGCTGCTGCAACCGCCGCGACGCGCCGGGTTCGCGTCGGCGTGCCAGGCGTTCGGGCACCGGGAACTGCTGGGCGTGCTGCGGAACTTCGGCCTGGTGTCGTCGCCGGTCCTGACCGTCCACGGCTGACATGCGCCTCGTCGACTACCTCGACAAGGGGGCCTCGCTCGGCCCCTCGGCGCCGTGCCTGACGATGGCCGGCGTCTCGCTGAGCTACACGTTCGTCCAGGAGCTGTCCTGGCGGATCGCCCGGGCGCTGGACCGGTCCGGCGTGCGCCCGGGCGAGAAGGTCGCGATCCTGTCCGGCAACGACCCGACCGCGTTTTCCTGCGTCTTCGGCATTTCGCGGGCGGGCGCGGTCTGGTGCCCGGTCAACCCGCGCAACGCCGCCGGCGAGAACCGGGACCTGCTCGACCTGTTCGACTGCACGTGCCTGATCTTCCAGTCGTCGTTCGCGCCGCTGGTCGAGCGGATCCGGCCGGACCTGCCGCAGCTGAAGACGGTGGTCTGCCTCGACGGCGCCCCGCCCGGCGCGACGCCGTTCCATCAGTGGCTGGAGGAGGACACTTCGCCTTGGGAAGCACCGCCGGTGGACGACGTCGTGATGATCGTCGGCACCGGCGGGACCACCGGCCGTCCGAAGGGAGTGGTGCTGACCGGGCACAACATCGAGACGATGACGGCGCTGACGTTGCTGAGCTACCCCTTCGAGGGGCGGCCGCGGTACCTGGCGCTGGCGCCGCTGACGCACGCGGCGGGGGTGTTGTGCTTCCCGGTCATGACGCTCGGCGGTGAGATCGTCGTGATGCCGACGCCGGATCTGACGGAGTTCGTCCAGCTGGTGGAGCGGCAGCGGATCACGCACGCGTTCCTGCCGCCGACGTTGATCTACCTCCTGCTGGACAACACCACCCTGGACGCCGCGGACCTTTCGTCGTTGCAATGCCTCTGGTACGGCGCGGCGCCGATGTCCACCGCGCGGCTGAAGGAGGCGATCGAGCGGATCGGCCCGGTGCTGGGTCAGCTGTTCGGGCAGTCGGAGGCACCGATGATGATCGCCACGCTGGCACCGGCGGACCATTTCCACCCGGACGGCACCCTCGCCGTCTCGCGGTTCGCTTCGGCCGGGAAACCCACCCCGCTGACCCAGGTGGCCATTGTGGACCCGGCAGGCCGGTTGCTGGAACGCGGCGCCCGCGGGGAGATCGTGGTTCGCGGTCCGCTCGTGATGGCCGGGTACTACAAGGATCCGGCGGCGACGGCGTCGGTGTCCCGCGACGGGTGGCACCACACCGGGGACGTCGGCTACCTGGATCAGGAAAATTATCTGTACATTGTGGACCGGCTCAAGGACATGATCATCAGTGGCGGGTTCAACGTCTATTCCGCCGAGGTCGAACAGGCGTTGATGAGCCATCCCGCGGTCCGGGACTGCGCCGTCGTAGGGTTGCCGCACGACAAGTGGGGTGAGCAGGTCACCGCCGTGGTGCAGTTCCATTCCGGACGTGGGATCGAATCCGCCGAGCTGCTCGGGTTCGCGAAAGGGCTGCTCGGGAGCGTCAAGGCGCCCAAGGAGATTCTGGTCTGGCCGGAGCTGCCTCGGTCCAAGGTGGGCAAGGTGCTGAAGGGGGAGGTCAAGGAGCGGTTGCTGAAGGGACCGCGGTGACCCACGAACGGAGCTTTCCGGGATTCCGCACCGCCCAGATGTTCCTGATCAGCTCCCCCGCGACGTCGAACGCGATGACCGTCACCACGGCCCCGTCCCGATGGGCGAGCAGGCCCGGCCGCCCGTTGACCGTGGTCTCCACCAGCGTCAGCGCCGGTATCCGCTCCGTGATCGCGACCGTGTAGCGCGCCACCTGTTCGCCGCCCGTGACCGGGCGGAGCCAGCTTGAACGCCCGGACGACGTCGGCACTCCGGCCGGGAGGAGGCGGCGGCGACGCCCGGACCCGCCGCCGCGCCGACGTCGCCAGCTGGCGGCACGCCGCCGCCGAGCGGCCTGCTGCGGCTCCGGCAGGGCAGTCGTCGGCAACACCTACCACACGATCCGGCGGACCGAACTGCTCCGCAAATCCGGGGCGACCGAGGAGCAGATCGCCGCGGTGGCGTCCTGGCAGGACGCGTCTACTTCTTCGACGCCGAGCGCGTCGCGCTGGAACTCGCGGAGGCGGTCCTGACTCCGAATCCTTACGGCCGACTAACTGTTCGTCCGCGCCGCGGCCCACTACGACACTCGTCCTCATCCTCGCCCAGACGTGCTTCTTCGTGCCGGTGGCCCTGATCGCGAAGCCGATCCCCGGGCGGCCGCTGGGCAAGAACTACAGCAATGTAGCGCGACTGCGTCTCCGGCTCCCGGTCCGTTCGTCGGAACCGGAGGCGTTGGCGCGTGGGGCTGGGTTTTCAAGATACGGCTTCGCCGTGGCGTGGGAAATCGGCGCTCCTCGTGGTTGTTTTCGCGCTGTGGTCGGCAGCGCCGATTCCCCACGCAACGGTTCCCCTGCCGCCTTCACGTTCGTGGCTAAGTGTTGCGATGCAAGGACATTCGATCTCACGACAACTCGATCGGTCGTCGTGTTCGGGATGCGGCACCGGGCTGCGCCGGCGCGACGAGTTCCGCCGGCAGGTGGCGGACCTCCCCTTCATCAACAACCAAGCCGAACGCGCCCACGCGTGCGCGGTTACATCTCCACCGCCCGCAAGAATGGTCTTCACGTCATCACCGCGCTACGCAACGCCGTCACCGGAAACCCTTGGCTGCCAACGAACACCGAAACAGCCTGAACAGTTAACCCGATCGTGTGATGAACACGTGTTCGGTTGCCGGTATTCTCAGGGTTATGTCCAGTGTTGCTGTGTGGCAAGCCGATGCGGTCGCCCTCGCCGACCGCGTCGGTGAGCTGCTCACGCGCATGCGAGCCACCGAAGCCGAACTCGGCACCCTCCTCGTCGAGATCGAAACCCGCGGAGTCATGGACCTGTTCGGATACCGGTCCGTGGCCCGGTTGCTGGAACATCTGGCCGATGTCCCCAAAGCCGCCGCCGAGCACGTCGTGAAACGAGCGCGGGCACTCAACGCCGGCCAAAACCTGGACGGTTCTCCGATCCCCGCCCTCGCCCCAGCCACCGGTGCCACCGCCTCGACTGGTGCGTTGAGCAACCCGACGATCGACGCGATCGTCGACGTGGTGAAACAGGCCCCGCCCGAACACCGCGACCGCGTCGAACAGGATCTACTGGCCTTCGCCGAGGACGCCGGGCACAAGCAGGTCGCCGCCCTCGGCACCCGAATCCTCGCCCACCTCGATCCTGACGGTCCCGAACCCGACGACACCGAACCCGCCACCCCCACCCGCGAACTCTCCCTCCGCCGCAAACGCTCCGGCATCTGGGAACTGCACGGCACATTCGACGACGAGACCGGCACCCGCGCCCACGCCGTGCTGGACGCCCTCGCCCAGCGCCGCAGCAGCGACGAAGGCCCCGACCTCCGCTCCCCACAAGAACGCTACGGCGACGCCTTCTCCGACACCATCGACCTCGCCCTCAACTCACCGGACTTGCCGATTCAGGCCGGCGAGCGGGCCCACGTGATGGTCGCGGTGTCACTCGAAGACCTCAAGACCGGTGTCGGGAAAGCCATCCTCGGCGATGCCGGCACCATGTCGGCGGCCGAAGCACGCATCCACGCCTGCGACTGCAAAGTCATCCCCGCAGTTCTCGGGGCGAAGAGTGACCCCCTGGACCTGGGCCGCTTCCGCCGGCTGATCTCGCCCGGGCTCCGCCGCGCCCTGTATCTACGGGATCGTGGCTGCGCGTTCCCCGGCTGTCATCGTCCGCCCCGGCATTGCCAGGGGCATCACCTCCGGCACTGGGCCGACGGCGGTCCGACGAACCTGGGCAACCTGGCGTTGATGTGTTCTCACCATCACCGGCTGCTGCACCGCTCCGGATGGGAAGCCCGCATCGCCACCGACGGACTCCCCGAATTTCTCCCACCAGCATTCCTGGACAAACAACGAAAACCCCGGCGCAACAACCTCCACCAACCACTGCCCTTCGCAGCCTGACCAACCACACAACGGGAAAGGCCCGCAGCCAACCGGCTCCGGGCCCACACCCACGCCCAGCTCCGGCACTCCCCCGACCACACGGGACGGGACTGTAAAACGTTCGGCTCTGGTGCACTTTCGGTGGTGGTGGTGTGGGCCGCCAGCCGGGACGGGTTTGCGGGGTTGCCATGATCGTTTGTGGCTGAGGTTGCGGAGCTGGTCGGTACGGTGTTCTCGGGGCTTTCGGCGCTGTCGATTGCGATCACCCTTGATTACCACAACGGACGCACCGAAGGCGTGAACACCAAAAGAAGCTGATTAAGCGGCAGATGTACGGAAGAGCCGGCATCGCCCTCCTGCGCCACCGCATCCTCCTCGGGTAAGACCACCACCGAATGTGCGTCAGAGCCGCTCGTTTGACAGACCCCCGTGAGTTGTTCGACTCGGTATTCTTGCTGCGCTTGGGTTTTCGACTGTTCGTGCTGGTGGCGGTGTGGACGTTGTGGCGTGCCGCGGGTCGGTGGTCGGGTGTTCCGACGGAGGTGTCGGGGCCGGGCCGAGAGGGTTCGGGACGCCGAGGGTTTGCTTGAGCATGCGGAAGGTGTGCTCGATGTCGAACCGGCGCAGAAACGCCTGCCAGGCCAGATCGGCCTCGGCGTGGTCCAGGCCGATGCGGGAGTGCCCAAGCCACACAGGTTTCGGGATCGCGCCGGGGGGCAGGCGCTCGACCTGCAGTCGGATCACGGTGCCTTCGATGATCGGCAGGGGGCTCCGCAATGTGATCACCACACCGGACGTACCCGCGTACGCGCTCCGGCGTAGCCGGAAGTGCCGTACGTCGGCGGACGACGCCGGCGCCGCGGATCCCGACGATGGGAGGCGTCGAAAGGAGCGCATATGACCAGGCTGCGCACCCGGGCCCGCAAGACGTATCTGGTGGCGCACATCGTCTCGGCAGGGGCGTGGATCGGGATCGACGCCGTGCTCGGCGTTCTCGTCTGCACCGCGCTGATCTCGAGCGATCCCGCCACCATCAGTACCAGCCTGCGGGCTCTCGAACTCTTCGCCGTGTGGCCGATGCTCGTCGCCGCCCTGCTCACGCTCGCCACCGGCGTCGTGCTCGGGCTTGGCACCAGGTACGGCTTGGTCCGCTACCGGTGGGTGGCCGTGAAGCTCGCCGTCAACGTCCTGATGGCGCTGCTGATCCTGTTCGTGCTGCGGCCGGGGATCACCGAAGCCGCCGACGGGACAGGCGATCCCCGCGGCCTGCTCTACCCCGTGATCGTCGCCCCCGGCCTGTTGCTGTTCGCCAGCGTCCTCTCGGTGTTCAAGCCGTGGGGCCGCGTCCGGAAGGAGCCCCATGACCCAGCCCGTGGAAACGACCGCGCTGACCAAGCGCTACGGCACGACCGCCGCGGTCGAGGACCTGAACCTGTCGGTGCGCGCCGGTGAGAGCTACGGCTTGAACACCGAGAGGACGCTGGCAAGACGACGACGCTGCGGATGCTGCTCGGCCTGATCCGGCCGACGTCCGGCCGCGTCCGGCTGTTCGGCGCCGAGCCCGGCCCCGGCAGCCTCGCCAAGGTCGGCGCCCTGATCGAAGGGCCCGCCTTCCACCCGTACCTGTCCGGCGGGTCAACCTGCGGATCTTCGCCGACCACGTCGCCGATGTGGGGCGCGCTGGGCGTGCTGCCGGCGATCGGCCTGCGCTCGGTCGCGCTGCCGATCGGGCTCGGCCTGGTCTGGCTGCTCGCCGGGTGTCGAGCAGGTCGTCGGATCCGGGCAGGCCACCGTCGTGCTGGCCGGCTATCTGGTCTTCTTCGGCGTGCTCGGCGGGTGGCTGCTGCACCGCCGCGACATCACCTGATGCGGGGGTGCCGGCCACCGGTGCGGTGAGCCGGTGTCCGATCACGCCCGGTGTAGTGTTTCCCGGTCCGACCGGCGTGTGTGACCCACGTGAGGTGCCATGACAGTGCGGCGGTACCCCGTGGCGATCCTGCTCGTCGTCGTCACGGTGGCCCTGGTCGCGGTGAACGGTCTCGCACTGTGGGGCGACACCTTCGCGCTGTGGATCGACGACGCCATGCAGCTGAGCGCCGGGGTCTCCGCGGTCGTCTGCGGCTTCCTGGTCGCGCGCCGGGTCCGCGGGCACCAGCGCTGGTGGCGCGCGGTGATCGCGCTCGGCATGACCGGCTGGTCACTCGGCCAGTGCGTCTGGTCCTGGTACCAGCTCATCGACGGCCGCGGGCTGCCGTCGCCGTCGCTCGCCGACGTCGGGTACCTGAGCTTCCCGGTGTTCGCGCTCGTCGCGCTGTTCATCCTGGCCCGGGCGCGGATCCGGCCGGACCGCGAACGCTGGCAGCCCACGCAGTGGACCGCGCACTTCGGCGTCGCCGTGGTGCTCGACGGCCTGGTCGTCACCGGCTCGCTGTTCATCCTCACCTGGACCGCGGCGCTCGGGCAGCTGGTCCGCGCCACCGCGCCGGACGCGCTCGCCTGGGCCGTCGCCATCGCGTACCCGCTGTCGGACCTGGTCGTCGTGGTCGTCGCGGTGCTGCTGGTGGTGTTCGACCGGGTCGACCGCCCGTACCGCGCCAACCTGCTGCTGCTCGCCGTCGGGATCGTCGCGCTCGCCTGCTCCGACAGCGTGTTCGCCTACCTGGTCAGCATCGGCGCGGAAAGCATGAAGCCGTGGTCGGACGCGGGGTTCGTGCTCGGCCCGCTGTTCATCGCGTACGCCCTGCTGGTCACCCCGGACACGCGGCGGCGCGACGAGGCGGGCCCGCCGGTCGGGGTCGACTGGTGGCAGCTGGCGCTGCCGTACGTGCCGGTCACCGCCGTCGCGCTGCTGATCACCGTGCAGGTCGTGGCGGGCGCCGGGCCGGACGCGGTCGAGGTCTACGTCGGTGTGCTGGTGGTGCTCCTGGTGCTCGCCCGGCAGCTGCTTTCCTTGCTGGACAACAGATTGCTGCTGCGCCGCGTGTACGAGGGCCAGCAGCAGCTGACCCACCAGGCCTACCACGACCCGCTGACCGGGCTGGCCAACCGCCTGTTGTTCGCCGACCGGCTGGACCGGGCCATCGAGCAGAGTGGGACCAAGCAGAGTGGGATCAAGCAGGGCGGGGAACCCGTCGACGGGCAGCGGCCGCTCGTGCTGATCTTCGTCGACCTGGACGACTTCAAGGAGGTCAACGACCGGTTCGGGCACGCGGGCGGCGACGCCCTGCTGCACGCGGTCGCCCAGCGCCTGCTGAGCTGCGTGCGCTCGGGCGACACCGTCGCGCGCCTCGGCGGCGACGAGTTCGCCATCCTGCTGGAGGGCGAGCTGGACGCCCCGCAGGCCGTCGCCGACCGGATCCAGGGCGTGCTGCGGCGGCCGTTCGCGGTGGACGGCACGCTGGTCCCGGTCCGCGCGAGCATGGGCCTGGTGGTGCCGGACCCGGCCGAGCCGCTGATCACCTCGGACGTGCTGCTGGGCCGCGCGGACACGTCGATGTACGCGGGCAAGCGCCTCGGCAAGGACACCACCGTCGTCTATCGCCCTTCGCAGGACGGCCCGCCCGACTTCCCGTCGGCGCTGCGCCGGGCGGACGGCGGCCTCCCGGACGGCTTCGCCCTGGTGTTCCAGCCGATCGTCCGGCTGCCCGACGAGACCCCGGTGGCCGTGGAGGCACTGGCCAGGTGGACCACGCGGGACGGTGCTTCGGTGTCACCCGAGACGTTCGTCCGCGCGGCCGAGGGCGCCGGCCTCGGCGCCGAACTCGACGCGCTGGTGCTGGACCTGGCCTGCCGGGAGATCGCCGCGGCCGGGCTGGACCTCACCGTGCACGTCAACGTGTGCGCGAGCGGGCTCGGCGCCGCCGCACTGGAGCAGAGCGTCGGCGCGAGCCTCGCCCGGTACCGGCTGCCCGCGGACCGGCTTGTCGTCGAGATCACCGAGACCGTGCCGGTGCCGGACCTGTGCGCGGGCGCCGAAGCGATCCGGCGGCTGCAGGAGCTCGGCGTCCGGGTGGCGCTCGACGACTTCGGCGCCGGGTACAGCTCGCTGACCGTCCTGCACGCGCTGCCGGTCGACCTGATCAAGCTGGACCGGGCGCTGACCACCGGCGTCCAGCCGGAGCGGGACACCGCGCTGTGCCGGTCGCTGGTCGGGCTGTGCGCCGACCTCGACATGGCCGTGGTCGCCGAAGGCATCGAGACGGCCGAGCAGGCCGAACTGATCATCCGGGCGGGCTGCACCACCGCCCAGGGCTACCTGTTCGGCCACCCGGCTCCGCTGTCCGCGCTGCGGCTGTCGACGCTTTCCGCCGGTTAGGCCTTCACCCCCGGCGGCAGCACGCCGAAGATCGTCGCCGTCGAGCCGGCGCCGTCGCGGTTGATCGGCCCGCCGACGAGCACCCACGCGCCGGTGGTGGGCAGTGCCTTGAGGTTCGCCAGGATCTCCAGGCTGATCCGGTGCCGCCGGTAGACCAGCTTGGACACCGCGTACGTCTCGTCCGTGCCGACGTCGGGGCTGAACGTGTCGGTGCCGGTGCCGCCGCGGCGGCCCAGCCGTCCGGTGTCGATCAGCCACTGGACGGCCGGGATCGAGAAGCCGGGTTGGTGCGGCACGCCGTCCGCGTCGGTGTTCGGGAAGGCGGGGGTGCCCCACTTGGCGTCCCAGCCGGTCCACAGCACGACGACGGCGTCGTCGGGGATCCGGCCGTGGCGCTTCTCCCACGCCTTGAGGTCGTCGACCGTCACGCCGTAGTCGGGGTTCGCCGCGGCCTTCGCCCTGATGTCGATCTTGACGGCGGGCCGGAACAGATCCGCCGGATCCATGTCGTCGGCGAGCGGCTCACCCGTGTTGAAGTGCCCGGGCGCGCCCCAGTGCGTCCCGGTATGCTCGCCTTCGCGGACGAACTGGAGGTAGTAGCCCTCTTCGGGGATGGTGGCGATGGTTTCCAGCTCGAAGGCCGGGTCCCCGGGGAAGACGTTGGTCGTGGCGGGGTCGTTGACGTGCGACAGGTTGACCAGGTTCAGCTGGTCGAGCCGTGGCGCCTGCGCGGCCTGCGCGGTGCGCCCGGACAGGGCGGCGCCGAACACCCCGGCCAGCCCCGCGGCCAGCGCCCTGCGTCTCATCGGCATGGGGGATCACCTTTCACCTGGACACTCACGGTGCGGTGATATCACCCGTGTCCCGCACGGCCAAGAGGTTTGCGCGAAGATGGCGGCATGGACGACGACATCGAAGACAACGCCGACAACGGCATCCTCGACCCCGAGGACACTTTGGACGACCGCGACGAGCTCGCGGAGGGGTATTCACCGCCGGAACGGGCGCAGGCGACCGAAGGCTGGGGCACCACCGCGCGCGAGACAGCGGAGGGCGAAAGCTGGGCGGGCCGGCTCGCGCGCGAGGTCCCGGACGTGGCCACCGAGGAAGGTGACGGCCTCGGCGACAGCGACGACACGGACGGCGAGCTGATCGACGACGAGGTCGGCGACGTCCGCGCGGGCCGCCTGGTCGCGACGGACGAGGGCTACGGCGAGGACAGCGACGAAGAGCTGTACGCGTCGGACGCGGGCATCGACGGCGGCGCGGCTTCGGCGGAGGAAGCGGCGGTCCACGTGATCGACCCGTCGCGGCGCTGGTAAGCGGTTAATGGGTGCGCTGTACGACACCATGGGCCGCCGCGTTCGCCGCCGCCCGGCTGGGCCGGCTGGGCTGAAGCGCTAACCTGCGCCGCCGCTCCCGGCCGGGTCGTACGCGCGGACCGCGTCGAGGTACTCCGCGATCGCGTCCCGGTTGCGCAGCAGGCAGTCCGCGCGCCGTGTCATCCGGTCGCGTTCCTCCTCCAGCGTCGCGATCATCTCCGGGGTCGCGTCCGGGAAGTAGATCGCCCGGGGCTTGTCGAGGCAGGGCAGGATCTGTTTGATGATCCGGGTGGGCAGGCCGGCGTCGAGCAGCCCGCGGACCTGGATCACCCGGTCGACCGTCGCCTCGTCGTAGTCGCGGTAGCCGTTCGGCCCGCGGCCGGCGACGATCAGCCCTTGTTCCTCGTAGTACCGGAGCAGCCGGCGGGATGTGCCGGTGCGCTCCGCGAGCTCGCCGATCCGCATGTGCGCCACCTCACGTCCGCCGGGCTGGACCTTCACATCGATGTGAGGGTTCGAGCATAGCGGCATGACGAGCCTCCGCACCGGACCAACCACCCTCCCCCTGACCGCACTCTTCGCCCTGACCACCGCCGCCTTCGTCACCGTGCTCACCGAGGCGCTGCCCGCGGGCGTGCTGCCCGGGATGAGCGCCGGGCTGGGCGTCGGCGAATCCGTGGCCGGCCAGGCCGTGACGATCTACGCCCTCGGCACGGCGCTCACCGCCATCCCGCTCTCCGCGGCCACCGCGACCTGGCGCCGCAAGCGTTTGCTGCTGGCGGGCGTCGCCGGATTCGCCGTGGCCAACACCGTCACGGCGCTGTCGGCGGACTACGCGCTGACGATGGTGGCCCGGTTCGTCGCCGGGGTGGCCGCGGGCGTCGTCTGGGCGTTGCTGGCCGGCTACGCGCGCCGGCTCGCGCCCGCGCACCTGCGGGGCAAGGCCATCGCGATCGTGATGGCCGGCATCCCGCTCGCGCTTTCGCTGGGCATCCCGGCCGGCACGTTCCTCGGCGGCCTGCTCGGCTGGCGCTCGTCGTTCGGCGTCATGTCGGCGATCGCGGTCGTGCTGCTCGCCTGGATCACCGCGCGGGTCCCGGACCAGCCCGGCCAGGCAAGCGGCCGCACGCCGGTGGCGCGCACGCTCACCGTGCCGGGTGTGCTCCCGGTGCTGGCCGTCACGCTGGTGTTCGTGCCGGCGCACACGGTGCTCTACACCTACGTCGCCGCATTCCTCGGCCACGCCGGGCTGGGCGGTTCGGTGGACGTCGTCCTGCTGGTGTTCGGGGTCGCGTCGATGGCGGGCATCGGGCTCGTCGGCGCCGTCATCGACCGCGCGCTGCGTCCGCTGATGGTGATCAGCACGATCCTGGTCGCGGTGGCCGCGGCGCTGCTGGCGGTGTTCGCGGACAGCCCGGTCCTCGTCTACGTCGCCGTGACGCTCTGGGGCCTCGGCTGGGGCGGCGTTCCGACGCTGCTCCAGACGGCGGCCGGGAACGCCGGTGGCGAGGCGGCGGACAACGCGCAGGCCATGCTCGTCACGCTGTGGAACGCGGCGATGGCCGCGGGCGGGGTCGCCGGCGGCGTGCTGCTCGACGCCGCCGGGCCGGCGTCCTTCCCGTGGACGCTCCTCGTACTCCTGCTGCCGGTGCTCGCCGTGGTGCTCGGCGCGCGGCGCCACGGCTTTCCCGCACACTCCTAAGTGGACGGAGCGCGGCCGGCCAGCCGGAGGATCGCCGCGGCCGAGCGGTCGACGTCGGCCTCCGTCGTGGTCCAGCCGGACACCGAGATCCGCAGGTACCGGCGGCCGCGCCAGGTGGTGCCGCCCAGCCAGCACGTGCCGTCGCGCTGGACGGCGGCGGTGACCGCGTCGGTCCGGGCGTCGTCGCCGAAGGAGACCAGGACCTGGTTGAGGACGACGTCGTTGGCGATCTCGGCGCCGCCGTCGGCGAGGGCTCCGGCGAAGCGGCGGGCCAGCCGGCAGCAGCGGTCGACGAGCTCGGCGACGCCGTCGCGGCCCAGTTCGCGCAAGGCCGCCCAGACCGCGAACCCGCGGGCGCGGCGCGACGACTCCAGCGTCAGGTCGCCCATCCCGGACACCTCCCCGGCGCCGACGAGGTAGGCCGCCCGGTAGGCGATCGCCTCGGCGTGGACGGCGGGGCGCGCGCAGAAGACGAACCCCGAGTCGTACGGCACGTTCAGCCACTTGTGGCCGTCGCAGGCCCAGGAGTCGGCCAGCCCGACGCCGTCGAGCAGCGCCGCCGTCGCCGGGTTGGCCGCGGCCCAAAGCCCGAAAGCGCCGTCGACGTGGGCCCAGCCGCCGTGGCGGTGTGTCAGTTCGCAGGCGGCACGGAGGTCGTCACAGGCGCCGGTGTTCACGTTCCCCGCCTGCAGGCAGACGATCACCGGTCCGCGCCCGGCGGCGAGGACCCGTTCGAGGTCTTCGGTGTCGATCGCGCCTTGGGCATCGGTGGCCACCGGCTCGACGGCCCGGGTGCCGAATCCCAGCAGGCGCAGCGCGCGGTCGATGGTGGCGTGCCGCTCCTCGCTCGCGACGACGCGGACGCGCGGGGCGCCGGTGAGCCCGTTGCGTTCGACGTCCCAGCTCGCTTCGGCCAGCACGTGGTGCCGGGCCGCGGCCAGCCCGACGGTGTTCGCCGCCTGCCCGCCGGTGACGAACCCGGTGGACGCCGTCGCGGGGATGCCGAGCAGCTCCTTCAGCCAGCCGCCCGCGGCTTCCTCCGCGGCCGCGGCGGCCGGGGACAGCACGGCGTTGAACCCGTTCTGGTCCCAGCCGGTGGCGAGAACATCCGCGGCGGTCGCGGCGGGCAGCGCCCCGCCGATGACGAACCCGAAGAACCGCGGCCCCGCGGTGGCGACGAGCCCCGGCTCGGCGGCGCGGGCGAGTTCTTCGAGCACTTGGGACGGCGGGCTCGGCCGCTGGGACAGCGGCCCTCCGAAGCCGGCCCGGAGGGCGGCCGGATCGGCCGCGAGAGCGACCGGCCGGTCCGGCAGGCTCGCGCGGTAGGCGGCGGCCAGCTCGGCGGCACGGGCCAGAAGATCACGCATCTCGTCCACGGAGCCGACTGTAGGCCGGAGCCTCGGGGATTAAGTGCTCATCTTCTGAGCACTTTCGCGCGGGAACAATCGAGGACCGCCCGGCGTAGCGTCCTGGTATGGAAACTCCGTTGAGCACCGACCGGCTCGTGATCCGGGACTGGACGGTGGACGACGCCGAAGCCGCCTTCGCGATCTACGGCGCGGAGGACGTGACGCACTGGCTGACCCCGGCCATGGATCGCGTCGGCGACATCGGCGCGATGCGCGCGGTCTTGAATGCCTGGCAGGAGGCGCAGCCGAACCTGCCGCCGCCGCGCGGCCGGTGGGCCGTGGAGCGCAAGGAGGACGGCGCGGTGATCGGCGGCCTCGGCATCCGGCTGCTGCCGCCGTTCGAGGAGGACCTCGAGCTGAGCTGGCAGCTCAGCCCCGGCGTCTGGGGCCAGGGCTACGCGTCGGAGGCGGCGACCGCGCTGATCGAATGGGCGTTCACCCAGGACACCGACGAGCTGTTCGCCGTCGCCCGGCCGAACAACACGCGCGCGATCGCCGTCGCCAAGCGGCTCGGCATGCAGTGGGTCGGCGAGACGGACAAGTACTACAACCTGCGGCTGCAGGTCTACCGGATCCGCCGCACCGACCTCATCGACTGACCGGCTCCGGCGGGGAGACGCGGATTTCTGGCAGGCTCAAAGGCATGTCGCTGCCCGAATCCGCCGCCGAGGTCTTCGACGCACTCGGCAAGGACTACGAACACGCCTTCCGCACCGCGACCGCGCACCGGGACGCGCTCACCGAACCGCTCGCGAACCTGCCCGCGCGGGCGAAGGTGCTCGACCTCGGCGCGGGCACCGGGCGGCCCACCGCCGACGTCCTTGCCGCGGCGGGCCACGACGTGACCGGGTACGACGTCGCACCGAAGATGGTCGAGATCGCGCGGGCGCAGGTGCCGTCCGCCCGGTTCGAGCTCGGCGACATGCGCGAACTTTCCTTCGCGGCCGGGACCTGGGACGCGATCACGGCGTTCTTCTCGATGCTGCAACTCCCCCGGGCCGAGCAGGAAACCATGATCGGCCGCCTGGCGACCTGGCTGAAGCCGGGTGGCCTGCTGCTCTTCGCCACCGTGCCCGCCGACGTCGACGGGGTCGACACCGACTTCATGGGCCACGCGCTGCGCGTGAGCAGTTTCACCGCCGGCGCGCTGGCCGGCCGGCTGCGGGCGGCGGGCCTGGAGATCGCCCGCGAGGAGCAGGCGGAGTTCGCGCCCGACCACCCGGACGCCACGCCCGAGCCCCACGTCTACTTCATCGCGCGCAAGCCCGCCTGACGTCCGCCCTCATCACCTCAGGCCACCCGGGGACATGAATTTTGCTCAAGTTCGTGCGTATCCCGGGCCATGGCCCCGAGTTAAAGTGAGGAATGGGCATTGAAGCTCTGGCCAAGCCGGTACCTCGCGAACACCGTGAGCTGGTGCGCGAGATGCTCGCCAGGTTGCCGGAGTTCGCCGACCGCCTGGCCCGGTTGCTCAGCGAAAAGGACGAGTTCTACCGCCAGGTGGACCACGTCGCGCCCGGCGAGCTGCGCCAGGTCTGCCGGGCCAACCTCGAACGCGCGCTGACGGCGCTGGCCGAAGGCCGCGGCCTCGCCCTCGACGCCGCCCGGAAGACCGGCCTCGTCCAGGCGCGGCGGGGAATCCCGCTGCCCGCCGTGCTGCGCGCGTTCCGGATCGGCGGCACCTTCGTCTACGAGGCCCTGCTCGAGCTCGCCGGCCCGGAGTTCCTCAACCCGACCCGGACGATCGAGATCAACTCCTACGTCTGGAAGGCGATCGACCTCTACTCCGACGCGCTGACCACGGCGTACGAAGAGGTCGCGGCCGAGCCGTCGCACGCGAACGCGCGGCTGCTGGACGACCTGCTGCGCGGCAGGCTCACGAGCCAGACCGACATGGAGGCCGCCGTCCGGGAGCTGGGGCTGCCGACCGCCGGCATGTTCGTCGCCGTGGTCACCGAACGCGTCGAGCCGGACGAACACGACACCGTCGAGGCGCTGCTGCGGGCGCGTCGCTGGCGGTCGGTGTGGCGCCCCGGCGGGGAGGCCGGGCTGGTCGCGATCGACCGGCTCGAGGACGTCCGGCGGCTGCGGGAAGTCCTGGGCTCCCTGCCGGTGGCGGCCGGGATGAGCCGGCCGTTCACCGGGTTCCCCGACATCCCGGACGCGCTGCACCGGGCCCGGATCGCCCGCCGCTCGCTGCCGTCGGCGACGGCTGGTGTGGTGGTGTTCGGCGATTCGCCGGTGACCACGCTGGTCGCGGCCGCGCCGGAGATGGCCCGCGACGTCGTGCGGGCCGCGTTGGGCGGCGTGCTCACGCTGCCCGGCGCGGAACGCAAGGTCCTGCTCGACACACTGCTGGCCTGGTTCGCCGGTCACGGCTCGGCGAAGGAGGCCGCGGACCGGTTGTTCGTGCACCCCAACACGGTCCGCTACCGGCTGCGCCGCGTGCAGGACCTGACCAAGCGCGACCTCACCGACCCGGTCGACATCGGCGAGCTGTACGTCGCCCTCGAATCGGTCCGCCTCGATCCCGAGCCATCGTAGA
This sequence comes from Amycolatopsis sp. NPDC051128, assembly GCF_040682715.1. Classification (NCBI taxonomy): domain Bacteria; kingdom Bacillati; phylum Actinomycetota; class Actinomycetes; order Pseudonocardiales; family Pseudonocardiaceae; genus Amycolatopsis; species Amycolatopsis sp. NPDC051128. The sequence continues at coordinate 85,896 of NZ_JBFBBN010000034.1, forward strand.
TCAATGGGTATCGATTGACTTTCGATAGATAAGCGACGATAGTCGTCTCATGCTCACCGAAAGACGCGCCGTCGCCGCACTCCGGGTCTTCCTCGTCGTGTTGTTCGGCGTCCTCCTCGTGTTCCAGACGCTTTCCCTGCCGGGCAGCATCGCCTACCACACGCAGCAGAACCCGCACGACGCGAACCTGCGCTGGCCGTTGACCGCCATCGCGGTGTTCCTCGTGCTGTGCGTCCAGGTCGTGGTCGTGGCGACCTGGAAGCTGTTGACACTGGTCAAGAAGGACCGGATCTTCACCAGCGCGTCCCTGAAGTGGGTCGACGCGATCGTCTGGGCCGTGGCCGCCGCGTGGCTGGTCTTCGCCGGCATGCTGATCTTCGCCGGCTTCAACGCGGACGACCCGGGGATGCCGATGCTGCTGTTCCTGGTGACCGTCGGGATCACCGTGATCGGCCTGCTGATGGTGGTCATGCGCGCACTGCTGCGGCAGGCCACCACCCTGCGGTCCGACCTGGAAGCGGTCATCTGATGGCGATCGTCGTGCGCATCGACGTCGAACTGGCCAAGCGCAAGATGACCGTCGGGGAGTTCGCCGAGAAGGTCGGGCTCACGCCGGCCAACGTCGCCGTGCTGAAGAACGGCCGGGCCAAGGCGGTGCGCTTCAGCACCCTCGAAGCCATGTGCCGGGTACTCGGCTGCCAGCCCGGCGACCTGCTCGAATGGGTCGACGACTAGTCGCTAGGCCAGGTCCTCGGGCCGCACCCGCAGCTTGGCGGCGATGCGGGCCAGCGCCTGCTGGTCGGCCGCGGTGAGCGGGTCGAGCACCGTCAGGACACTGCGCACGTGCGTGGGCGCGGCCGCGACGACCTTTTCGAAGCCCGCATCGGTGAGCGTGACCAGGGTGTACCGGCCGTCGCCGGGGTCGGGTGAGCGCTCCACCCAGCCCCGCTGCTCGAACCGCTTGACCACATTGGACAGCCGCGACAGGGAACCGTTGGCAAGGAAGGCCAGCTCGCTCATCCGCAGGCGGCGCTCCGGCGCCTCCGAAACTTGACTGAGCGCGAGGTACTCGAACAGCGTCAGGCCCGCTTCGCGCTGCAACGGCGTCTCGAGCCGCCCCGGGAGCAGGAGGATGAGCGAGACCAGGCCAGTCCAGGCTTCCTTTTCGGCAGCACTGAGCCAGCGTGCCTGGTCCGCGGGCTCCGGAGTGGCAGTGGTGGCCATGACGGCACCCTACCGAGTCCCAGATCACTTCACGCTTGAAGTCAGATCGCGCTACGATGACTTCAAGCGTGAAGTCAATCGAAGGGATTCCCATGAGCCGGCCGCAGTTCTTCGTCACCCCCGGATACGGCCCCCGCCACCTCGAGACCCTGCACTACGTCCAAGCGGTCCGGGTCGGCGACCGGGTCGAGATCTCGGGCCAAGGGGGCTGGGACGACAACACCGTCTTCCCGGAGTCCCTCGAGGACGAGATCGTCCAGGCCTTCGACAACGTGGAGCGCACCCTCGCCACGGCGGGCGCCACCTGGGCCGACGTGATCGCCATGGACTCGTTCCACGTCCCCACCGCGGCCGACACGATCGGCGACGACCACACCCGGGTCATGGTGGAGCAGCTTCGCAAGCGCATGGGCGACCGCGCCCCGATCTGGACCCAGATCGGCGTCGCGGCACTGGGCGCCCCGGGCATGCGCGTCGAGATCCGGGTGACGGCCGTCGCCGGCCAGGACCGCTAAGCCGCGTCGGCCTCGACGAGCCGGGCCAGCTCGAGCAGCGCGCCCTCGAAGCCGGGACCGGCGGTGAGCGCCACCGTGAGCGGACCCCCGCGCCGGTCCGTGCCCACCGGGAGCGTCACCGCCGGCTCCGTCCACTGGGGACGGTCCACCCCGGCCGAGACGACCACGTCCGGCCGGGCCCGCCGGCGGCGGCGCCCGCCGGCGTCGAGGTCGAGCACCACGTTGCCGTGCAAGGAGAGCAGCGCGGCGACGTCCGCCACGGCGTCCCGCAGCTCGCGGTCGGCGATCGAGTCCGAGTGCGCGCCGATCGCCGGGAAAGCCGGCTCGCGGCCGGCGCCGAGCCGCGGGACGAACGCCGCGAGGTCGCCCGGCGCGCAGGCGAGGACCCGGATGCCGGGCGCCCCGGGCGCGGAGTCGGTGAGGGTGATCCCCGCGCTCGCGGCGGCCGCCACGATCCGGGCCCGCCAGCGCGCGGTGGCCGCGATGGCGACCATCGATGGGTCCTGCGACAAAACGGGGGTACTCCTTTGCGAACCGGGCGCGGCGGGGTGAGGATCGTCCGATGGTGGGCCCATGCCCGTTGTGCCCGGGAACAAACATGTTTGGCCGCTTGGTCCGAACGGTCGTGCCCATGCCGCCTTCCGGTCGCACGGGGTGCCTGTGACCGCGAGTCACACTTTGACGTGCGACGTGGCGGGGGCCACTATCTGCGCACTGATTACCGCCGGGTAATTTGGATGTTACGCGGTACGACCCAGGAGGACCGTTGCGACGAGCTTTCGCCCTGATCTTGCTGGCACTGGGGGTTTTCGCGGTCGCCGGAGCGGTGCTCCTCCCGACCTACGTCTACCCCAAGCTCACCAAGGTGCCGCTGGACCAGGACTCGACGTCGGTGCTCGAGGGCACCGCGAGCAAGGTCCTCGCCGTGACCGACAAGGGCACCGGCCCGGTCGCGGAGATCCGCGAAAACGCGAAACTGACCGCGACCGGCCGCGTGCAGGCGAACTTCGCCGCGCCGGAGATGCACGAAGGCACCGACTACGCGGTCTGGCTGCTGGCGGTCCAGGTCGTCGACGACGCGGACAACACCGTCGTCAACGCGAGCAAGCGTCAGGTCTGCTTCGACCGGCACACCGCCGAGGGCTACGACCCGCACGGCGCGACCGACCCGAAGTGCGACGCCAAGAGCAGCTACGTCACCGAGCTCAAGGACAAGGCCGACACCAACGGCCAGAAGCCGCCCGAGACGAACATCGAGAAGGCGCAGCCCGGCCTGAACTTCAAGTTCCCGTTCGGCACCGAGCAGAAGGACTACAAGGTCTACGACGACAACACCGGCACGGCCGTCACCGCCCGGTACACCGGCACCGAGACGGTGAACGGGATCGAGACCTACAAGTTCGTCCAGAACATCCAGGACACCAAGGTCGCCACGAAGGAGGTGCCCGGTTCGCTGGTCGGCTCCGACCAGCCGACCGTCAAGGCCGACCTCTACTACCGCGGCGTCAACACGATGTGGGTCGAGCCGGTCACCGGGATCGAGGTCAAGCAGCAGCAACAGCAGCACCAGGAGCTCCGCAGCGGCACCACCAGCCCGGCCGTCGTGTTCGACGGGACGCTCGCGTTCAACGGCAAGACCATCTCGCAGATGGTCGACCAGGTGAACGCGAACAAGGGCAGGCTGGAGTTCCTGTCGAGCACCGGCCCGCTCTGGCTCGGGATCGGCGGCGGCGTGCTGATCGTCGTCGCGCTCGTCCTGCTGATCCGTCGCCGTCCGGCCGAGCCGCCGGCCCCGCCGCGGCCTCGGCGGCGGGTGCCGGTCAGCGCCGGCCACTGAGCCGGCTCAGCGCCGGCGCAGCACCAGAACCAGATTCCAGGACGCTATTTCCCGGAGGCCGGGAACCCGCACGATCCACATCGCCCAGCTCGGGTGATAACGCGGGTACCCGGCCACCAGATCGGCGAGCGGCGTCGCTTTCGCCCAGCGAAGCGCGGCGCCGACCGAAACCGGGAACAGGCTTTCCCCGAATTTGTTCTTCGGTTCTTTTCCGAGTTTCCGTAGATAACGCTGCCGCGCGTAGTCACCGCCGAGGAAATGCCACGGCGCGGTCTCGTGCCCGCCCCACGGCGAGTGCCACGGGGTGAACGACGCGAAGACCGTGCCGCCGGGCTTGGTCACCCGGCACATCTCGTCGAGCATGACCCACGGCTCGCGGACGTGCTCCAGCACGTTCGACGAGTAGCAGACGTCCACGGATCCGCTGCGCACCGGCAGTTCCGTGCCGCTGGCGCGGATCATGTTCTCGCCGGGCTCGCCGCGCGCGGACAGCTCGCCGACGTCCGGGTCGAGCCCGAGGTAGGCCGCGCCCGCCGCGCGGAACGCGTCGGAGAAATAGCCGGGGCCACCGCCGACGTCGAGCACCGTGCGTCCGGACAGCGGAGCGTGTGCCGCCAATTGCCGGACCGAGTCGGCGGCGAGCGCGGAATAGAATCCGTCGGGGTCCGTCTGCTCGGTGAGGAACGTGCGGAACAGCGTCACGGAACGGCGGAGCGTGGCGCGATGCGACTGCGCCGTCGCGGCGATAACCGGATTACCTACCATTGAACCGTCGCTTTCCCGAATACGTTCATCTACTGTGTACGCACCAGTAACCTAGCATCGTCGCCAAAGTTTGGATAACCCGATGGAACGTCCTCGCGTGCTCCTCCTCAACTGGCGCGACACCGGCCACCCCGAGGGTGGCGGCTCCGAACGGTACGTCGAGCGGATGGCCGAAGGGCTCGCGAGAGCCGGGTACCGGGTCGAGATCCAGTGCGCCGCCTACCCGGGCGCGACCGCGGGCGAGTGGCGCGACGGCGTCCGCTACCGGCGGCGGGGCAACAAGTTCGGCGTGTACGCGCACGCGCTGCGCGCGATCCGCCGGGCCCGCGCCGATCTCGTGGTGGACGTGCAGAACGGCATGCCGTTCTTCGCCCGGCTGGTCGCCGGCTGCCCCGTGCTGGTGCTCGTGCACCACGTCCACAAGGAACAGTGGATCAGCGCGCTCGGCGAGACGCTCGGCCGGGTCGGCTGGTGGATCGAGTCCCGGCTGGCGCCGTGGCTGTTCCGCAAGTGCCGCTACGTCACGGTTTCCGAGGTCACCAAGGCGGAGCTGGCCGGGCTGGGTGTCGAACAGGACCGCGTCACCGTGGTGCCCAACGGCCTCGACGCGCCGCCGCCGTGCGTGTCCGAACGGGACGCTGAGCCCACCCTGGTCGCGGTGAGCAGGCTGGTGCCGCACAAGCGGATCGAGCACGCCATCGACGTCGTCGCGCGGCTCGCGCGGCGCTGGCCCGCCCTGCGGCTCGAGGTGGTCGGCCAGGGACCGTGGGACGAGGTGCTGCGCGCGCACGCGGCCGAGCGCGGCGTCGCGGATCGCGTCGTCCTGCACGGCTGGGTCGACGAGCACGCCAAGCACGAGATCCTCGCCCGGTCGTGGCTGCACCTGTGCCCGTCGGTCAAGGAGGGCTGGGGCATCGTCATCATGGAGGCCGCCGCGCACGGCGTGCCGTCGATCGCCTACCGCGCCGCCGGTGGCGTGGCCGAGTCCATCGTGGAGGGTCGCACCGGCCTGCTCGCCGACGACTTCGACGACTTCACCGCCAAGGTCGACGGCCTGCTCGCCGACGGTCCGCGGCGCGCGGAGATGGGCCTGGCCGGGGTCGAGCGGGCCGGGAAGTTCAGCTGGGAGAGCAGCGTCGGCGAGTTCGCCTCGCTGGTCAGGGACGTCTCCGGGCAGCCGGCGCCCCGGCCGCGCGTGGTGAGCCAGGCGCGCGGCGCGGCCTTGACGTCGTGAACGGCTCGTTCCTGTCGTCAGACAACAGGAACGAGCCGTTCACGTCATGGCGGCCCCGCTTGCTCCCGCACCGCGTCCCGGAACTCGCCGAGCAGCCGCGCGACGGCGGCCGCGTCGAAGTCCTTGCGGCGGGCGCGCACGGTCACCGTGGTGGTGCCGCCGGTGGTCGCCGCGCCGAACGCCACGCCTGAGCGGCCGCTCGCCGCCGGGTAGAACGCGAGCGAGCGCACCGTGTCCCCGGTGGACACCACGCCGAGGTTCGACACCAGGAACGTCGAGCCGAGCCGGCTCGCGAGCAACCGGGTGCCCAGCCGGGCGAGCCGGCTGCTGCGCGCGGGGAAGTCCGGCTCTGGCGGCTGCGCGGCGAGCACCGCGGCGACGTCCTTCCGGCCGGATCCCAGCCGCAGCCGGAAGAACGCGCTGTCGTGCACGGGTTCCGGCGCGGCGCCGGACCGCCGCGACGCGCCCAGTGCGGCGACGACGCGGGCGGCGCGGGCGCCGTGCGCGCGGTTCCAGCGTTCGGTGGCGCGGGCGGCGGCCGCGACGAATCCCGCGGCGCCCAGCCGCAGCCGAGGCTCGTGCCGGGCGGCGAAGACGTCGCCGGCGGCCGGAGCGGCGCGATCGGGCACGATCCGGCCGGGCGGCGCGAAAAGCGCCTCAGCGAGCCGCTGGACGGCCGAAACGAGAAAGGGCTTGCCGCCTTCGCGTGCGCCGATCCCGGTCGCTCCCGACGAAACCGGGACATCGAGGAGGACGCCGAGCAGAGCCAGGAGGCCGAGGCCGTCGAGGGCGCCGTGGTGCGCGGCCACGAGGAGCGCGGGTTCGCCGGCACAGACGGCGACCCGGACGAGCGGGTCGGCGCGTTCGTAAGGCGCCGAAGCGAACCGCTCGCGAAGGGACGGCAGATCCGCGGCGGAGGTCCGCTCGATTTCGGGCACCACGCCGAGGTGCGGGTGCTGCTGGATCGCGGCGGCCAGCCGCGCGCGGAGCTTTTCGGGTTCCGGCGCGGCCGTGCCGAGTGCCGCTTCGAGGAGGATGCTCCAGGAAACGGTGGGATCGCCATAGAGCCCGACGACGCGGTGGGCGTGGTCGGAGGCGAGCCGGGTCACCGCGTCAGCGGTTCCCGTAGAGCTTGGCCGGGTGGTCGGCGGGGTTGTACTTCACCTGTGCGTTGAGCTTTTGCTGCACCTGGGCGGAGGTGTCCGGATCGGCACCCTCGATGAGGGCGAAACCCGCTCCGGTGGCCATGCCGCCCCCGATGATGACGGCGGCGACCACGCCGATGACCGTGCCCACGTGTCACTCCTTCCGCGGCGGGAGAATCCTGCCGCGGCTCAATGTACGCATCGGTAACATGCGGCACAACAGTGCGACGCACAGCAACGCCGGCACTACTCCGTTCGCCACCAACACGGGCGCCCACGAGATCGCTTTCACCGACGGCACACCCGGTGTCCGGTAGAGCGTCAGCCAGTCACCCGACCACACCGGCGTCGCGTCGGCGAGCAACCGCGAGTCGACCTCGCCGGGCGTCCCGTGTTCGACCAGGATCCAGCCGATGCCCGCGGCGGTGAGCTCCCGCGCGGACGTCGCGGCGCGGACGTCACCGATCCGCGGGTCCTCGCCGGCGACGCGGTCGGCGCCGACCTGCAGGGTGTCGTCCATCAGCACGGGTCTTCCGAGCGCGCGCGGCGCCGGGTCGAGTTGCGTGCGATCGTCGTTCCAGCCGAACCCGCGGAACGCCGAGAGCGGCAGCGCGAGCACGTCACCGGGGCGGTCGTCGGCGTCGAGCACCCCGGCCACCGCCCGCCAGTCGGCCGGGTACTGCGCGGTGCCGAGCCGTCCCCAGCCGCCCCAGGCCAGGTCCGGCATGGTGAGCAGCGGGAACGCGACCGCCGCTGCCACGAGCGCGACCCGTCCTTGGGGACTTCGCAGCTTCGCCGCGGCCACTTCGATGGCCAGCGCGAAGCCGAGCGCGAGCGGCAACGCCCACCAGGCCACCCATTTCTGGGCGTCCCGGAGCAGTCCCGCGCCGGGCACGTGCCGGGTCGCCACGGTCAGCAGCGTGTCCCCGCCCGGCAACGTCGCCAGCGAGGCCAGCAGCACGCCCACGACGCCGAGGAGGGACAGGGACCGGGCCGGCGCCGTCCCCCACCGCGCGGCGAGCGTCCGCAGCCCGGCCACCGCGATGGCGACCGTGACGAGGACCAGCACCGGGATCAGCGGCATGGCCCGGCTGCCGGGCACCGTTTCGGCGTTCCAGATGCCGCCCAGCCCGAGCACGCTGAGCAGGGCGGGACCCAAGCTTTCGGCGCGGGCGCTGAACGCGGTGACGCCGGCGGGGTCGGACAACGTGGTGCCGGCGTTGAGGAACGTCGGCACGAGCCACGGCAGGTTGAGGACGACGGCGATCGCGATCGTCGGCCGGAGCCGGTGCGCCCCCGCGGCGACGACCGCGACGGCGGCGGCGAGGACCCCGCCCGGCGGGGTCAGCACCGCCGGGGCGCAGGCGAGGATCAGCTTCGGCAGGGCGTCCGGTTCCCGCTTCCGCAGCTCGAGCCCGGCCCGGACGATCCAGGGCAGGCACGCGTACGTCAGCAGCAGCGGCCAGTGCCCGATGAACAGCCGCTCCGCGACGTACGGAGTCCAGGCGTAAGCGGTCGCGGCGACGAGCCGGGTGCCGAGGTGCTCGGTCGGGACGAGCCGTCCCGCGCCCTGCGCGGCGAAGAAGATCGCCAGGAGCAGGACGATCTTCTGGACGATGTCGCCGGGCACGACGGTGGTCGCCAGCGCGACGGCGGCGTCGGCGGGGACGGACCGCGGAAGCGTGCTGCCGAGCCCGAAGGCGTCCGGCACGAAGTACTGCCGTGGCGCGAACACCATGTCGTAGCTCAGGACGAAGCCACGGCCGAGCAAGGGCGCGCAGACGGCGAAGGCCAGCACGGCGGACAGCACGGGAAGCGCGAGCCGCCTGCTCGGTGCGTCCACTGCCCTTCCTTTCCGTTGCCCGCGCGGTTAGGGTCCCTGGTCATTACCCGCCGGTAATGGGAGCCCCCCGTTGAGCGTAGACACCGAAGTCCCGGCCCGGACCGGCAACCGGGTCGCGGCGATCCTCGTCTCGCTCGCGCTCGCGGGCAACAACGCGGGCAGCTACGTGCTGAGCCTGACGGCCGCCCGGATCCTCGCGCCCGGCGCGTTCGGGGAGCTCAGCTCGCTGCTGGCGGTGCTGGTGATCGGCGTCGTCCCGGCGATGGGGCTGCAGACCGTGGTGGCGCTGCGGGTGGCCCGGTCACCGCAGCACACGGGGTCGCTGTTCGCGCTGGGCCTGGTGACGAGCGGGATCGTCGCGACGGTGGCGTTGACGCTCAGCCCGTTGCTGGTGCTCCTGCTGCACCTGGGCTCACTGGCGCCGGCCCTGCTGGTGACGGCCGCGCTCGGGCCGTTGACGCTGCTGGGGTTGTTCCACGGGCTCCTGCAGGGCAGCCACCGGTTCGCGACGCTGGCCGGGCTGATCGCGCTGGAGGGCGCCGGCAAGGTCGGCGGTTCGCTGGCGGGCCTGCTGGTGTCGGGGACGACGACGGGCGCGCTGGCCGGGACGGCGATCGGTTCGCTGGTGGTGATCGGGGTGAGCTGGCAGATCTGCGGCCGCCCGCGTCCCCGCTGGGCCGACCGCCACGGCGGCGAAGTACTCCATACGGCGCAAGCGATGCTGGCCCTGGTGCTGCTGGTGAACCTGGACCTCGTCCTCGCGCGGCACACGCTGCCGGCCGGCGCCGCCGGCGAGTACGCGCTGGGCGCGATCGTCACGAAGATCGCGTACTGGCTGCCACAGGCGGTGGGGGTGCTGGTCCTCCCCCGGTTCGCGCACGGCGCCGGCCGCCGTCGCGTCCTGCCGGTCGCCCTGGCCGTGTGCGCGTCACTGGACTTCTTCGTGCTGCTGGTTTCCGCGGTGTTGGGCCCGCGGCTGCTGCCGCTGATCGGGGGTGCGCGGTACACCGGCAGCACGATGCCGGTGTGGCCGTTCGCCTTGGCGGGCTCGATGCTGGCGTTGGTGCAGATCCTGCTGTACGCCCGCCTGGCGGACGGCGACCGCCGCGTGACGATCCTGATGTGGGCCGCGGTCGGCGTGGAGGCGGTGCTGATCACGACCTGGCTCCACGACTCGGCGACCCAGGTGGTCACGGCGGCGGCCTGCTGCGCGGGCGGTCTCGCGGTGGCGGGCGCGGTCCTCGAGCTACGTTCCCGCCGAACCGCCCAGCTCCCCACCCGGACAACCCGGAAACCAAACCCGGATCTCGCGTGACCAGAGCCGGATCTCGCGTGACCAGAGCCGGATCTCGCGTGATTGAAGCCGGATCTCGCGAGTTACGGCCCCAATCACGCGAGTTACGGCCCCAATCACGCGAGTTACGTGGCTGAGCTCGTGTACCTAGGGGGTTGGCTTGGTTGGGTTTTGCTTGCGGGTGAACCAGTCCACGCACGTGGCCACCATCGCGGCCGCTGCCAGCAGCAGGGCGGCCTGGGTCACCGGGCCGTAGGCCCAGTCCTGGCCGTGGCCGAGGACGCGTCCGGTCACCGAAACCGCGGCCGCCACCGCCATGCCGCCGAAAGCCAGCACCCTGGGCGCCCGCTCCGAGAACTGGCGGGCCAGCAGGCAGGCGATCAGCAGCACCACCGGCAGCATCCCGCCCAGCGCCACCAGCAACCCGATCAGCACCACCGGCACCACGATCCCGCTCCCCGGCACCACCGAAAACGACCGCCTGCGGGCCGGCCAGGCGACGCCGACCAGCATCAACAGCACCGCCGCCGCGCCGATCAGCAACGCCGTCCGGTACGCGCTGTCCGGCACGAACGAAAGGGACACCACCCCGCCGTCGCCCGCCGGGACGAGCCAAGCCTGCTGCCAGCCGTCCACCCGGGTGCGCGTCAGCTCGTGACCGTCCAAAGTGGCCACCCAGCCCGCGTTCGCGTTCTCCGGGACGGCCAGCACCGCTTCCTCGCCCGGCGCCACCGTCACCGACCGGGACGCCGCGTCCCACGCGCCCACCTGCACCGCGCGGTGCACCGGCGGCGTCGTGGCGGCGTGCGCCGGGCGCAGCCACAGGTCCTGGACCACGAACGACTCCGACCGGTCCGTGCGCAGCTCGTGCCCACCGGGCGGGAGGTCGATACCGCCCTCGGAGTCCCGGCACATCCGCAGTTCCAGGGGCCGGTGCGTGGTGATGTCGGACAGCGTGCCCTGCACCGACGTCCGGTAGTCGAGCCCGTCGAGGTGGACGTTCGGCCCGGCCCCGCACGGCACCGTGAACGCCGGGTCCGGCCCCGGGAGCAGCCCGTCGGTCCCGGACAGTTCCAGGCTGCCGATGCCGACCACCGACCTCGCCGTGGGATCGTCGTCGTCGCCCGGCAGCACGATCTGCAGCTGGTCGGTGTCCAGCGGCTCGAAGGTCGCCGACCCGCTCGCGTCGAGCTGCACCGTCCGCGTGCCGGACCGGCCGGCCAGCTCCAGCTGCCGGGGAACCCGCGCCCCGCCGCCGGGCGAAACCCCGATGTGCAGCCCGGAAATCCGCTTCTGGCCGGTCCACCCGAGGGTCAGCGTCGGCCGCAGGTCGGTGGCGTCCGGCCGCCACGTCGTGCCCGCGTCGCCGTCCACGGCCGCGAACCCGCTCGCCGCCGGGTCGCCGCCGAGCTGTGACGTCGACGCGACCGTGACCCCGGGGAGCGCGACCGGGTTCCGCCCGCCGCCCGCCGGCAGCACGGTGCCGCCGACCAGGTACGTCTCCTCGGCGGGCGTGCTGAACAGCCGCCGGACCCCGTCGGGTTCTTCGCCGTCACGGGCTACCGACGCGTCGCAGCGCACGGTGCCGTCGGACGGCAGGCAGGCGTAGCGCGGCTGCGGGCCGCGCGTGAACGCGAACCCGGGCGCCGGGCCGACGGGCAGGTCGGCGGGCACTTCCAGGGCGCGCTGCGGCTCGGTGCCGGGGATCTTCAGCTCCGCGATGCCGACGTTCCCGTCCTGCCGCCCGACCACCAGCGACAGCAACGTGATCCGCACCTTGCGCGTGACCCCGGCGGCCACCGGGTAGTCGTGCGCCCCGGCGCCGCGGATCACCTGCTGCTCGACCGAGCCGTTGTCGGTGGTGATCCGGATCCGGGTGGGCGGCCAGCCCACCCGGAGGTCGTCGACCATCTGCAGGTCCACCGAGGTCACCAGCCGCGGGGTGTCCAGCTCCACCTCGAGCCACTGGCCGATCGGCCCGGTGAACGACGACGAGTGCCACGCCGTGCGCGGGTCGCCGTCGATCGCCGCGAACGGCTGGTGCCCGGGATCGGACCCGCCGAAGGCGTCGGCGAACGACGCGGCCGTCGACGCCGTCACCGAGCGGATGCCGCGGTAGGCGGCCACGGTCTGGTGCTCCTGCCCCGGGAACGGCAGCAAGTCTCCCGCGGCGCGCTGCTGGCGGAACGCCTCGCCGGCGGTCAGGGTCTGGCTGAGGTTGTCCCGCACGCCGCCGACGTTCCGCTCGGCGCGGCGCAGGCCGTCGGTGACCAGCCGCGGCCCGCCGGGCGAGCCGCCGTCGCCGGTGAGCACGGTCGGCGTCGCCGGGTCGAGCTGGCCGGAGCCGATCAGCGGGAGCAGGTTCTCCGGTCCGCCGCTCACCGTCGGGACGTCCTTTGTGGACGTCGCGGTGGCGAGCGGCACCGGCCGCTTCACCTCGTAGACCTCCAGCGGCCCGAACTCCGCCGCCTTGCCGATGCCCGGCGACCCGGCCAGTCCCGCGCGCAACGTGGCGATCGGCGGGGCGGCGGTCCGGTCGCGCTCGATGTCGTTGCGCAGCAGCAGGAACCGGTACCCGGAGCGCGCCAGCAGGGCGGCGAGCCCGGGGTCGCCGCGGCCGTCGGCGAGCGCCGCGTCCACGGAGTCCATCAGCCGCGTGTTCCCTTCGGACCCCAGCGGCACCTGGTTGCGCACCGCCCACGGGCTCTTCGCGATCGCCTGCGCGGGCTCGTCGACCGTGCGGCCCCAGTCGTACTCGCCGAACCCGGTGGCCGGCAGCAGCAGCGTCCGCGCGTCCGGGCCGGCCTTGGCGACCCAGCCCATCGCGTCGTGCCAGTAGCCGGGCACGTCGTCCCAGCCCGGGCCGGAGCGCAGGTTCAGCAGCCACGCCGGCGCGGCCATCACGAGCACCAGCAGCAGGCCCAGCGCTGGCCGCAGGTACCGGCGCGACGGCTTCACCGGGCTCGGCCGCGGCGAGCTCGAGATGCCGTGCACGAACGCCAGCATCAGCGGCAGCCGCAGCACCGGCTCGAACTTGTGGACGTTGCGCAGCGGGGCCAGTGGCCCGTCGAGCAGGTGCCGGACCTGCTCGGCCAGCGGGCTGTCGAGCGTGCCGACGTAGCCGATGGTCAGCAGGGTCAGCCCGGTGAGCACGCCCAGCACCAGGAACCGCCGCTCCGGCAGGCCGCGCCGGGTCAGCCCGAGCAGGCCGACGCCGGCGACGAGCCCGGTGGCGAGCATCAGCACCGGGTTGTCGATCAGCGACCAGCCGCCGGGCCACCACGGCGTCCCCTGGACGACGTAGGCGACCCACTGGTTGGTCCCGCGCAGCACCTCGAACAGCGACATCGGCGCGGTGGTGTTGGTCGCGGACTCGATGTAGTCCAGGAACGGCAGGCTGTACTCGCCGAGCAGCAGCAGCGGCAGGATCCACCACAGCGTCGCGCCGACGACGAAGATGAACCACCACAGGACCAGCTCGACGTGCGACCGCGTCCAGCGGCGGGTCAGCAGCCACAGTCCCGGCAGGACGAGCGCCATCACGACCATCGCGCCGTTCACGCCGCCCATGCACAACACGGCCAGCGCGGACAACCCGGCGGCTCGCCGCGGCGAGCCGGTCGTCCCCGCCCGCACCAGCGGCACCAGCACCCACGGCAGCAGCACCGCGGGCAGCATCTCCGCGGAGAGACCGCCGATCTCGGTGAGCATCCGGGGCGCCAGCGCGTACCCGAGCGCGCCGATCAGCCGGGTGCGTTCGGTGCCGATCTTCATCGCCCGCGCCAGCAGCAGCGCGCCGCCGAACGCCGCCGACAGCAGGACCGCGCCCCACAGCCGCTGAGCGACCCACGCCGGCACGCCGGCGGCCTGGCACAGCGCGAAGAACGGCCCCATCGGGAAGAGGTAGCCGTACGCCTGGTTCTGCAGCTCCCCGGCGGTGGCCTGCGGGTTCCACAGGTGCAGCGCCCGGCCGAGGAAGGCGAGCGGGTCGACGGCGAGGTCGAGCTTGGTGTCGAACGTCGTCTTCCCCGGCATCTGCAGGAATGACAACGTGGTCAGCGCCAGCACGATCCAGAGCGCCGGACGGCGGAAGAACGCACCCGGCGAGAACCCGCGGGCGCCGCCGGACTCCGGCGGGGCGTCGTCCCGGGTGCGTTCGCGGGTGGTGGTTACCATCCGGTAGATACTAAGCCGAAACCTGGCTACCATGTGCCGACGATTTTCCCGAGCTTGGGCAGGTGCGCCATCTCCTCCGAGAACACGGCTTACGAGAGCGCGTCCCTGTCGGACGGCTTCGCCGACGCGTGGGCGCTGGCCGAGCCGGTCAAGGGCTGGATGACGCGCGCGCAGGGCGAGGCGCTGTGGCAGGCCGCACGCCGCCTCGAGAAGGGCGACGTCGTCCTGGAAATCGGCAGCCACCAGGGCCGATCCACGATCGTCCTGGGCGCGGCCGCCCGCACGGTCGGGGCCACGGTGATCGCGGTCGACCCGTTCGTCGACGGCAGGCTGTTCGGCGGATCGCCGACGCGGCAGCTGTTCGAGCGCAACATCCGCCACGCGGGGCTGGACGACGTCGTCGAGCTCGTCGCCGGCTACAGCACGGAACTGCGTCCTGACTGGGACCGGCCTTTACAGCTGCTCTACATCGACGGCAAACACGACTACTGGACCTACACCGACGACCTGCGCTGGTCGGCACACCTGCCGCCGGGTGCGGAAATCCTGGTCCACGACTGTTTCTCCTCGATCGGCGTCACGCTCGGCACGATCGCGAAGGTCCTCTTCGGACGCCGGTACACCTATGTGGACCGGGCGACGTCGCTGGCGCGGTTCCGGCTGGCGCCGCCGTCGGCGGCCGACCGGCTCCGCGTGCTGGCTCAGCTGCCGTGGTTCCTGCGCAACGTCGTGCTCAAGGTGCTGCTGCGCCTGCGGCTGCGGCCGGTGGCCCGGCTGCTCGGGCACGACAGCCCGTACGACCCGTACTGAGACTTACTGGGTAACCGGTTTCCCGACCTCGACCTTCGCGACGCACACCGGCGCGCCCGGGCTCGACAGCCGCACGCCGATGTGGTCGAAGAGGCCGTCCACCGGCAGGTACAGCGAGTGCAGCCCGGCCTGGAACCACACCGGCGTCCGCTCGACCAGGCCTTCGCCACCGTCCGAAGTGTAGTAATCGAGCTTGAGCAGGTGCCGGCCGAGCACGGGCGTGTCCAGCGGGATGCGCACCTGGGCCTCGCCGACCGCGTACCCGCAGTTCGCCGCCGGGCCCGGCACTCCGCGGGAAACCGGGTCCACGCCGGTGATCCGGTGCGGCTTGCCGGTGTCGTCGAGCAGGTGCATCCGGCTCGACGGCTGGTCGAAGCGCGCGCCGGGCAGCAGGCCGACCACGCGGGACGCGCGGGAGTCCGCCCCGAACCATTCGTGCACCACATCGGACGGGACGAAGGTGTCGTAGAAGACGAGATCGGGATCTTCCGCCACGGCCGCGCGGACATTGCCGACGTACTGTCCGGAATGGCCGAATCGCAGCGCCGGGGAAAGGCGCGAAAAACCCGCCGCGGAACTGGCGAGCAAAAGCACGCTGAGAATTAGGGCGATCGGCCGTTCACGCTTTCCGCCGGACGGCGCAACCGCGTCCGGTGACAGAAAGGCGAACGCTCCACAAAGGGCGGCCACGAGCGCCAGATCGGCGACGTACCGGGGATCGTCGCCTGCCCCCGGGCCGACTTCGCGCAGCCGGGTGAGCGCGAGCAGGGCGACGTCCACCGCGAACAAGGCCGCGAGCAGCACCCAGGCGCCCCACGCGCGTCGCCCGCCGACGCGCACGCCCGCGATCACCACGGCCAGCGCGACCGCCAGCAGCACGAGGACGACCACGAACGGCGACGGCGCCCAGGTCGCCCCCGGGCCGGGGCCGGACCACGGCCCGCCGGCCAGGCCCGGCAGCAGGGTGTCGCCGAGCATGCGGCCGGTCAGGTCGGCGGCCATGCCGGCCGTCAAGGGCGAAGCACCCTGCGCGACCTGGCTCGACGTCATCGCGAAGAAGCCGGCCACGAACCCGGCCAGCAGCACGGCGTGCCCGGCCCAGTAGCGCGGGTGCGCCCGGAACGACCGTCCGAGCAGGACGGTCACGCCGGCCAGCAGCACCGGGATCACCGCGGCCTTCTCGTAGAACGCGAGCCCGAACACCGTCCAGGCGAAGGCGCCGATCCACCAGCGGCCGCCGTCCTGGAGGTACCGGACGTGGGCGTGCAGCGCACCGGCGGTGGCCAGCACCACCGGGACGATCTGGACGCCGTAGGCCCACCACAGCGTCGGGACCAGCAACAGCGTCGACGCCGAGAACACGGTGAACGGCACCAGGATCGCCCACCGCCTGCCGAAACAGCGCACCAGCAGGCACCAGAACAGCACCGTCGCGACGGCCCGCATCAGCAGCAGCGGCAGCATCAGCAGGGGGACGTTCAACGGCGCCCACGCGGTCGCCACGGCGGCGAGGAAGAACCCGCCCGGGCTCAGGTGCCCGTGGTAGTCCTGGAACAGGAACCCGAGGTCGAACGGCCCGGCCGCGGCCGACCGGTAGGTCATGATGAAGTCGTCCTGCGAGAGGTTCCCGTGCAGCGCCGCCCACGCGTGCAGCGCGAACGGCACCAGCCCGGCGACGAACGCCGCGAGCACCACCGCGGACGGTCTTCGGATCACCCGAGGCGCGGGCTTCTCGGTCTCCAGCAACACTGGTGTCCTCACTTCTTGCAGGCGGGTGGCTGGCACACGAGCTTGCTCAGTGCCTGGTAGAAGACGTCGGAGATCTTGCGCGGGTCCGGCGTGGTGAAGGACTCGCCGCCGGTCGCGGCCGAAACCTGGCGCAGCTCGCCGGCGTCGATGTCCGGGCCGATGCCGATCCCGATCACCGGCAGCGGCTTCCGCGGGTCCTGCAGCCTGCCGAGCTCGGCGAGCAGGCCGGGCAGGCCGACCGAATCGCCGTCCTCGTTGCGGCCGTCGGTGAGCACGACGACGACGTTGATCCGGCCGAGCTGCCAGTTCTGCCGGGCGTTCTGGTACGCGGCGAGGATCGAGTCGTACAGCCCGGTCGCGCCACCGGGCTTCGGCTTGACCGACTGCAGCCTCTCCAGGCCACCCGCCGCGAGCTGCGCGCTGATGGACCGCACCGGCAGCAGTTCCTTGAAGTCCTTGTCGCCGTCGAGCTTGGTGGAGAACAGCCAGAGGCCGAGTTCGGTCGTCGTCTTGAACAGCCCGAGCCCCTGCGTCGCAGCCTCGAGAGTGAGCGCCATCCGGCTCCGGCCGGTGCCCGGCACGGTGGCGGCCATCGAGCCGGACACGTCGAGCAGCACCTGGACGCGGGCGCTGAGGTTCGCCCCGGCCCACGCCTGGAGCACGCCGTACATCGCCTCGGGCGCGGGCGGCCCGGCCGGGCGCGGCGCCGCGTCCGTGCGGGTGTCCGACGGCCCGTCGCCGAGCAGCTGCCCGGCCGGGGTCCGGAACCCGGCGTCGCCGAAGGTCTTCGTGGCGGTCTGGTCGAGCAGCAGCCGCAGGAACCGCTCGGCCGCCGACCGCGACGCTTCCGAAGCGCGTGGCAGCACGACGTACGGGTAGTCGAAGCTCGGCACCGCCGCCGGCGGGTAGGCCGCGACGAGCTTGCGGGCCCGCACGGACTGCTCCGACGCCGGCGAGGCGGTGAACGGCTCCTTCACCGCCGACAGCTTCCGGATCTCCTCGGTGAAGGCCGCGGCCGGGTCGGGCGCGTCCTTGGTCAGCTGCCGCAGGCCGATCAGGGCGGCGATCCCGGCCGGATCGCGTGCGGGGTCGGGCAGCCCGACCGGGCTGCCCGCGAGGACGTCCGGCCAGGTCGGCGACTTCCCCGGCCAGCCGGCCTTCGCGGCGACCTCGTCGGTCAGCGCCAGCACCACCGGCGAACTCGCCACCGGCTGACCGGACTCGGGCAGGTTCCACGCGCCGCCGTCGCGGGCCTGCAGCAGCCAGGTGCTCGACTCCGGCACCCAGACGTCCGGGCCGTTCGCGCCGTTGGCTTCGAGGGCCGCCGCGGTGGCCGGCGACGCGCTCGCGGTGACCTCGACGGCGTAACAGTCCTGCTCCGGGACGGTCCGGGCGAGCGTGGCGAGCACCGGCGCGATGTCCGGCGCGGCCGTGATGCGCACCGGCGTCGTGGTGTCACAGCCGCCACCGGCCAGCCGGTCCCTGAGGTAGTCGACGCCGGCCCACGCGAGGAGGGCGGCCACGAGCAGCACGCTCAGGACGACGACCCGCGCGTCGATCCGCCGGGCCCGCGCCGGGTGTGCCGCCATGCACGCACCTTCCTCGTGAAGTGCTGGCAGCTTGCCAGCCGGGTGACCAGGAAGCCAGTACCGGAAGCGGAACGTCACCAACGGTGCATGAGACCGCGGTGAAGGAATTGCGCGATGCCGCCGTCTTGGTGATTGACAAGAACTGCGTGACAATTGCGGCTTGACGCCCGCCCCACGTGGTTAACTGCACGATGGCGGATCGCGGAAACGATTTCGCTGTCCCCGGAACGGCGAGACGGAAACCGAACGGAGACGGACCCGTGCGCACGATGTACGACGCGGTCACGGCCGCGAACATCCCCGCCGACGCCCGGATGGTCGCGGGATACATCGACAAGATCAAAATCGAACCCTGGTCGGCAGCGGACTGGGAGCGCTTCCCCCGCGCGATCAAGGTCACCATTGTCAAGAAAGCCGGCACGAACGCCGGCCACGTGCTCGACGTCGAACCCGGTGACGCCACACCGGCCGAGGCGCCGGGCTGGGTCCGGATGCGCCGCGCGGCGGGCGCCGACCCGACGATCTACTGCAACCTTTCGACCTGGCCGTCGGTGCGGGCGGCCTTCTCCGACGCCGGCGTCGCCCAACCGCACTACTGGATCGCCCGCTACGACGGCGATCCCGCCATCCCCGACGGCGCGGTCGCCAAGCAGTACCTCGGGAACGTCGCCCCGGGCTACGACGTCTCGTCCGTTCTCGACTACTGGCCCGGCGTCGACGACGACAACGGATCCGCCTCGACTGGAGTGGAGATCATGGAGCGCATCACCATCACCCCGCCGAACGCCGACCAGAACGCGGTGCGGGTCTTCCTGTCCGGCAGCCCGGGCGCGGCCGTCATCATCCGGCCGCGGCTCGGCGGTGACGGCCTCTCGAAGCCGATGTGGGTCGGCGACATCTTCGCCTGGGGCAACGACCGCCAGGGCGTCGGCCACAACCCCACGCAGACACCGGGCTACAACAGCAAGCTCACCTCGCACCGGCGGTACGAGCTGCCGGGCGCGGTGTGGGCCGACATCAACTACAGCGCGGCCGACCCGTTCGAGATCGACATCGTCGGTTGACCGTCGGGACGACACTTCACGCGGGCGGCAGCGCGCGGCACAGCGCGGCGAGGGCCGCGGCGTAGGCGTGCTCGGGCGGGGTCGCGTAGCCGACGACCAGTCCGTCCATTGTGGACATCCTGCTGTCCGGGTGCCGGAAGGCGGCGAGGCCGTCGAGCGCGAGTCCCTGCCACGCCGCGGCCTTGAGCGCGGCTTTCTCGGTGCCCGGCGGCAGGCGCAGCACGGCGTGCAGGCCGGCGGCGATGCCGGTGGGCACCACGTGCGGCGCCTGCTCGGCGAGCGCTCCCACGAGCAGGTCACGGCGGCGCCGGTAGCGCTGACGCATCCGCCGGATGTGCCTGTCGTACGCGCCGGCGGCGATGAACTCGGCCAGGGTCAGCTGGTCGAGCGCGCCCGCCCAGGCCTCGCGCTCGCCCTTCACGGCCAGCACGGCGTCGACGAGGCGCTCGGGCAGCACCAGCCAGCCGAGCCGCAGCGCGGGTGACAGGCTCTTGCTCACCGAACCGGCGTAGACGACGTGCTCAGGGTCGAGGCCCTGGACCGCGCCGACCGGCTTGCGGTCGTAGCGGAACTCGCCGTCGTAGTCGTCTTCGATCAGCAGGCCGCCGGTCGCGCGGACGTGGCCGACGACCGCGACGCGGCGATCGTGGTGCAGCGGGCCGCCGGTCGGGAACTGGTGCGCGGGCGTGAGCAGGACGGTCGGCACGGCCAGGTCCTCGACGCGCGCGCCGTGTTCGTCCAGGGCAAGGGGAATCGTGCGGACCTTCGCGGCGGCGAAGATCGAGCGGTGGAACGCGAGGCCGTACGCCTCGACGGCGAGCGAGCCGGGCAGCACCGCCGGGAACAGCAGCCGGAGCGCGTGGGCGAATCCCGAGCACACGACGATCCGGTCCGGTGACGTCCGCACGCCGCGGGCCCGCGCGAGGTACCCGGAGAGCGCCTCCCGCAGTTCCGGTCGGCCGCGCGGATCGCCGGGGCCGAAGGCGTCGTGCGGAGCGACGTTCAGCGCGCGGCGCGCGGCGGCGAGCCATTCGGTGCGCGGAAACGACGTCGCGTCCGGCTGGCCTTGCCTGAGATTGTGTCGCGGTCCCGCGGTTTTCGGGACCTTTTTCGGTATCCGGGCCGTTTTCAGGGGCTCGACGCGCTCGGCGACGCGGGTACCGGAACCCTGCACGGCGGTGAGCCAGCCTTCGGCGACCAGTTCGGCGTAGGCGTCGGCGACGGTGTTGCGCGCCAGCCCCAGATCGGCGGCCAGCGACCGGTAGGGCGGCAGCCGGGTCCCCGGGGCGAGCCGCCCGTCGCGGACGGCGTCCCGCAGCGCGGCGATGAGCGCGGCCCGCCTGCCCCCGGCGCCGCGGAGGTCGAGGTGCAGGTCGACGCCCGAATTGACCCATGATTCCGGCACGGAAATGCACCCTACACGCCGGTCAACCAGGTCCTAGATTTCTGGTCATGACGAACTCCCGCCTCAACTTCGCCCGGACCGCCCCGAAGGCCTTCAAGGCCCTGATCGGCTTCGACGCCGCCGCCCGCGCCGGTCTGGACCCCGCACTGGTCGAGCTGGTCCAGATCCGCGCGTCGCAGCTGAACCGCTGCGCGTACTGCCTGCACATGCACACCTCCGACGCCCGCAAAGCCGGCGAAAGCGAGGAGCGGCTGCACATGGTCGCGGTCTGGCCGGAAGCGACGAACTTCTTCAGCGAGAAGGAACAGGCCGCGCTGGCCCTCACGGAAGCGGTCACGCTGGTCGCCGACGGCGGCGTGCCGGATGACGTCTACGCCCGGGCTCTCAGGGAGTTCGGCGAGGCGGAACTGGCCCAGCTGCTCGCGCTGATCTTCAGCATCAACACGTGGAACCGCATCGCCATCACCACGGCCAAGGTGCCGGGCACGGACGAGCGAGTGGCCCGGTAAGCGCCCCAATGTGGCGTTGGTTGCGTTGAATCAACGCAGCGGCGCGAAGCGCCTCCGTTGAGGGTGGAGGTGGGGGCATCGGCGGAGCACCCAATGTGGCGTTCGGTGCGTCCAACCGCGAAGTGCGCCGAGCCCGTGTGCTGGACGTACTCCATCATCGCGTCCTTCGACGACAGCGCCTGCTGCATCGGCACGTACTGCTTCCGGGT